>JAAZCB010000054.1 GCA_012513545.1 Clostridiaceae bacterium | reverse complement strand
TGTATCACATAACGGTAAGATTTATATAATCGGGGGATGCAGTTACAGTTCACCTATCAAAACAATGGATGTATATGACACTGTTACCAGACAGTGGACTACTGATTTACCTGGACCAGCTTATGAAAGGGATTACGGTACTACAGCTCTTGTAAATAAAGACAATCAGCCAAAGATATATGTCTTTTTTGGAGGCAGCAGAATTGTAGAAGTATATGACATAAACTCAGGATCGTGGGATCATAATGTCGGAATGAGCCCTGCAAGTTTTGATTGCAAATTTGCTTCTGCTGTTGAATTCAAGGGGAAGATACATATAACGGGAAATGGAACTAATGAAGCAAACGGAGCTACGGTTATATATGACCCTTATACAAATAAGTGGTTTCAAGATCAGAGTGTAGGTCTTCCAAACTCCATAGAAACCCTGAATACGGTTTATCAGAATAATCTGTATCAAATAGGGACAATGATCCTTGATTCACTTTTCAAGATTGAAAGATATGATCCGGTTAAAATAAGTGCGTATGGAAATAAAAAAGTTATTAACGTAAAATGGAGCAGCTTCAATAACAGCTCCACTGAGCTTAAAATCAACGGCACAACAGTTTACAACGGTTATGATACAAATTACAACTACAATAAGTCTTTGAGATCAGGTAGCAGGAATAAGATACAGGTAACTCAGAACCATGAAGTATATGGAAATATAAACAGTAAGGTTCTATGTACCTTGTATCAGATGATAGGTGACCTTGATAACAATAACACTATTGATATTATCGATAAGAATATGCTTGATAGATATCTTTCGGGTTCAGCAAGCTTGAATTATCAACAGTTAGTAGCAGCTGACGTTAACAAAGATGATAAAGTCGATATGGAAGACAAAAGGATTTTAACAGCATATGTTTGCGACGCCGAAGCATATCCTTCAATAGAAACAGGTATGTGGTTGATATACGGGGATGTTGACAATGACGGAGAAGTAGATATGAAGGACTTCGGAAGGGTTTACAATTATATGATGACCTCAGCGACGTTAACACCGTTTGAACTGCTCGTAGCTGATGTTACCGGAGATGGAGAAGTCAATTCAATAGATTTAGGGTATATAAGGAAATATATTGATAAGGATGATGTTGTATTTCCGGCAGTCAATAAATAATTAAAAAATACATAAACAAATTAAAGGCAAAGATTGACTATTACTGGTCAATCTTTGCTTTTATAGTGAATGGAATTTTTTTACATAAAGCACATTTTACTCCTGGACGTCTCGGATAATAACATTAGATAGCAAAATATACAAGTTATTATGAAATATGGGATAATGGAAAGAATTTGCATCATATTTAACTGGTATTTAAGTATTTCAAATGGTATAATAAAAAACTGATAACTATAAGGTTTATGTTTGAAAGAGCTGATGCTTTAAGCTTAAAATGCCTTAATTCCGCTTAAAATACTAGTATCTTCAATGTTAGTTAAAAACATAAATTATATAAATAATTATAGTAAAGCAGTGAATTATACCGTTTTTGAAACGCTGCACAACCTGAAGTGGAAATGGACACCTACTCTGGATATAAAACACTGCTGATAGCCTTTTTACTTTGCAGTGACAGGTTTAAGGGAGATGAAAAATTGGAAAGATATATGGAAAACGCAAATTCAGATAAGCTTGGTCTAATTGAAAAACTTAAAGGTTTTATCAGGCTTGCAAGACCTAAGCAGCTTACCAAAAACCTTTCGGTTTTTGCGGCGTTGATATTTGCAAAGCATGTGTTTGAGCCTGATTACTTTATCAAGGTATTACTTGGTTTTTTCTGTTTTTGTCTGATTTCTTCATGTGTATATATTCTAAATGATATAGTTGACGCAAATAAGGATATGCTTCACCCGAAAAAGAAGTACAGGCCTATAGCTGCAGGGATTATCAGCAAGAAAGAGGCAGTGGCTTTATTGCTGATGCTGCTTCCGCTGGTTATTACCGGTTCTTTTCTTCTTGATATATATTTTGGTGCAGTAATTGCAATTTATTTTGCAAACAACCTGCTTTATTCCTTCAAACTCAAACATGTTGTTATAATTGACGTTATGTCCATTGCACTCGGATTTATACTAAGAGTTGTTGGTGGTGCTCTGGCAATAAGGGTATATATTTCGCCCTGGATACTTTTATGCACACTATTGCTGTCATTGTTCCTGGGTTTTAGTAAAAGAAGGAACGAGCTTCTGGTCCTCGAAGGTGATGCGGACAGGCATAGGAAGATACTCGATGAGTATTCGCTGAGCTTTATAGATAATATGCTTTCAATTGTTACAGCTTCGACAGTTATGGCATATTCACTGTATACCTTTTCGTCAAGTGACAACTATAATATGATGCTTACGATACCTTTTGTATTATATGGAATATTCAGGTATCAGTATATCATATATAAGAAAAATGAAGGTGGAAGCCCTGAAGAGACTGTTATGTCGGACATTCCACTTATAATAAATATTTTATTATGGGTGGTATGCAGTACGGTTATACTGTATCTGTAAGGGAAAAAGGGAGAAATGGAATTGATATGAAGAATACTGCAAGGACAGTCGGTGTAGTTTTTATAATAATGTTACTCTCAAGGTTTTTATCTTTGGGAAGCATGATAAAATACACAACTTATTTTGGCAGATCAGGTACTGAAATTAACATATATTCTTTTGCAATACTAATGCCCAATATAGTTTTTACAATATTTGGGACAGCGCTGTCTACGGTAGTTATACCTATATTCGCAGGAAGTATTGACAGTGGGAACAAAGAAAGGGCTTTCAAGTTTGCCGATAATGTTATAAGCCTTTCGCTGTTACTAACTGCTGGACTTTCGGTTATAGGTATAGTAATGGCGCCGCTTTTTACTCTTTTGACAGAATTCAGAACAGAAGGGTATGATTTTGCAGTACTTGCTTTAAGGATAATGTTTCCCGTAATGATCTTTTTTGCGCTAAACTACATACTTCAGGGAATTTTACAGTCTCTTGGCAAATTTAATATGCCTGCAATTGTCAGTGTTCCAAGCAGCCTTATTGTTCTGGGGTATGTATTCTTTTTAGCTCCAAAGTATGGGGTAAAGGGACTTCTTATTGCAACCTTCATAGGGCTGTCAACACAGGCGCTTATACTGATACCGCCAGTATTTAAAACAGAGTACCGCTACAAACCGTCCTTTGATTATAAGAATGAAGATATTAAAAAAGCTGTAAAGCTAATGATACCTGTAATGTTAGGGGCTTCGGCCTACCAGTTCAACATGTTTTTCAATGTAACACTGACTGCAAATATGGAAAAAATGGTTACTATTTTTTCAATCGTGCAAAATCTTGTGATGTATGCTGTTCTGGCATTTATATATTCAATAACTGCGGTTGTTTTCCCGAAGTTCACCATGCTTGCTTCAAGAGGGGATATGGAGGGATTTAAGAGCAGTTTGACCGGAGTGCTTACAACTGTAATTTATTTTATGGTACCTTCTACTATGGGGTTTATACTTGTTAGAAAAGAACTGATAAACCTGCTTGTGGGATGGGGAAAGATTACACCCGGGGATGTGTCTGTTGCAGCTTCCATATTGGGATTATATGCTTTGGGAATAATGGGAGTAGGGATTAAAGAAGTCACAGACAGAGCATTTTACTCACTGAAAGATACAAGAAGGCCGGCTATTATAGGTGTTGTGATAATGATAGTCAATATAGCGGCCAGTGTAATATTGATAAAAGTAATAGGGCCGTATGGAATACCCCTTGGAAACTCAATATCAATGCTTACGGGTGCATTTATACTACTTCTGCTTATACGAAAAAAGATAGGGGCAATAGGAGGTTTCATGCTGGTTAAGTCGTCGGCGAAAATAGTTGCATCAAGCCTTGTTATGGCTCTTGTGGTTGCACCATTAACTGTTCTTGTTAATAGATATTCTTTTGGAGCAGAGCTGCCTGACAGATTTATCAAGCTTTTTATACCTGCAATAACAGGGGCTTTGGTATATTTTGCTGTTACATATTTATTAAAGCTTAACGAATCAGTTGAGGTTTTAAACAGTATTAAGACAAAACTTGTACTCCGTAATAGAATGCGGGTTTAGAAGCGGAGTCTGTAGAAAATTATATATATTTTCAGGGAGGGAGTTATGGGAAAGTTAGGCTACAATATTTGTCTGCTTCTTTATTATTGCATAGCCCGTCACCTTCCGGGCTCGGATTTGCCATACAGTCTTGGCTCAAAGGCAATAAGAAGGTTTTTATGCAGTAGAATATTTAAAAAAGCAGGTAAGAATATTAATATTGAGCACGGTGCATTTTTTGGAACCGGCAGGGATATTGAGATCGGAGATAATTCTGGCATTGGTGTGAACTGCAAGCTTTCGGGACCATTGAAAATAGGCAGTGAAGTAATGATGGGACCGGATGTTATGATATTTACCCAGAATCACAGAAATGACAGGTTGGATATACCTATGAGACTTCAAACCGATCCTAAAAAGGCTGTTGTAATAGAGGACGATGTTTGGATCGCTGCAAGAGTAATAATTCTTCCTGGAGTTACAATACATAAGGGAGCTATAGTTGGCGCGGGAGCTGTAGTTACTAAGGATGTCCCCGAGTATGCCATTGTAGGAGGTAATCCGGCAAGGATTATACGTTACCGCAATGGAAAGGATGTACATAATGAGTAAATGGAGTTGGAGCATATGAT
>JAAZCB010000481.1 GCA_012513545.1 Clostridiaceae bacterium | reverse complement strand
AGAAGGAGACGACAGCCTGTATGGAGAGGATGGTTCAGACATACTTGATGGAGGAGCGGGGAACGACAGATTACAGGGGGGATATGGGAATGATACATACATATTCAACGTGGGATCAGGGCAGGACATAATATATGATTATGACAGTACAAGTGGAAATGTTGACACAGTCAAGTTCGGGGAAGATATATTGAAAATGGTATTTTCGCAGGAAGGCAGGAATCTTAAAGTTTCTATCGACGGAACGTCCGACTCACTGACAATTGATTCATGGTATTCGGGAAATGCATATAAGATTGAACAATTCAAAGCCTCTGACGAAAGTGTTATAAACAATAATCAGGTTGAACAACTTATACAGGCTATGGCAGCCTTCTCAACTGAAAAAGGAATGTCCTGGAATCAGGCAATAAAGGACAAGCCTCAGGAGGTTCAAAATATACTTTCACAATTCTGGGTTCATCAGGACATATAATATAAGTTATTTTATGCAGTTGTTTCGCATATCTTGAGATTTCTGCATATGGTTTTAAGTAAGAGAGTGGGGTAGTAAATGTTTATGCAACAAAAAGAAAATACACAAGCTGAAAGTATTGAAATATGTAAAGGAAATGTACATGAAAGCTGTAGAAATTGTGATCCCGGGCTTTACTGTTTTATTACAATTGCACGATTCCATGGGATTAATGCTGATCCCGGACAAATAAAACATGCACTTGCAATTTCTTCTGAGGGCATGAAGGAAATTGATATATTAAGGGCGGCAAAGGAACTTAAACTTAAAGCGAAGGCAAGCAGTATTGAGTTTGAAAAGCTGGGAAAAATGACGCTTCCAGCAATTGTCGGTACAAAGGATGGCAGCTTTTTTATACTTGCAAAGGTCGAAGACAGGAGATTTTTGGTTCTGTTTCCGGGGGACAGCTCACCGAAGGCTATAGAAGAAGAAGTCTTCAAACAGCACTGGAATGGCAGAATAATGCTGTTTGTCAAAAGAATATGGAAAGACAGAGATATAAAGTTTGGCATAAAGTGGTTCATTCCTTCCATTATAAAATATAAAAAGCCGTTAATCGAGGTATTGGTAGCAGCACTTATACTTCAGATTCTGGGATTGTTTTCACCAATAATAATGCAGGTAGTAATAGACAAGGTGCTTGTTCACAACGGAATAACGACACTTGATGTATTAGTCATCGGACTTGTAGTAATAGCTGCTTTTGAATTACTTATGAGTATTGCAAGGAATTATGTGTTCACACATACTACCAGCAGGATTGATGTAATGCTTGGAGCAAAGCTCTTTAAACATCTGCTGTCGCTGCCATTAAGATATTTCGAAGCAAGGAGAGTCGGGGATACAATTGCCAGGGTCAGGGAACTGGAGAATATACGACAGTTTTTGACCGGAGCTCCTCTGACGGCAGTACTTGATGTTATGTTTATTGCAGTTTATATTGCAGTGATGGTTTTTTACAGTACGACATTGACGTGGGTAGTTCTGGCATCAATACCTGTTTTTGCAGCAGTGTCGGCATTTATTACCCCTTTATTCAGGCAGAGGCTGAATGAGAAGTTTGATTGCGGAGCAGAATATCATTCTTACCTTGTTGAAGCTGTAACCGGGGTGCAAACAGTGAAAGCTTTTGCTTTGGAGCCGGAAGTTCAGAAAAAATGGGAAGGACTTATTGCAAACTACATAAAAGCCGGCTTTAAAACCTCTATTCTTGCAGGAAATGCCGGAGCCTTGGGACAATTTATACAAAAAACTTTTGATCTGGGGGTATTGTGGCTTGGTGCCCGTCTAGTAATGTCAGGCAGCTTGTCTGTAGGTCAGTTGATTGCCTTCAGGATGTTATCGGGAAGAGTAAGTGGTCCTGTGTTGAGACTTGTTCAGATGTGGCAGGATTTTCAACAGACGGGAATTTCAATTAAAAGGCTTGGAGACATATTCAACACAAAACCGGAACCTGTAATTGATCCTTCAAAGTCAAGGCTTCCGGCTATCAGCGGCAATATCACGTTTGAAAAGGTAAGATTCAGATATAGACCAGATTGTGCAGAAGTAATCCGGGATGTGTCTTTTACTATAAAGCAAGGCTCAGTAACAGGGATAGTCGGTAGGAGCGGATCAGGCAAAAGTACTCTTTCAAAGCTTATACAGCGACTTTACATACCGGAAACCGGGAAAATACTTGTAGACGGAGTCGACATATCAATGGCGGACCCTGCATGGCTGAGGCGCCAAATAGGAGTTGTCCTTCAGGAAAATTTTCTTTTTAATCTTTCAGTAAGGGAAAACATTGCAATTCATCATCCTTCTGCAAATATGTCTGAAATAGTTCGCGTTGCTAAAATAGCCGGAGCACACGATTTTATTCTTGAACTTCCTGAAGGTTATGACACAATGGTTGGAGAGAAAGGGACGGGCTTGTCAGGTGGACAGAAACAAAGAATTGCAATAGCGCGTGCTCTTCTGACAAATCCGAGGATACTGATATTTGATGAAGCAACATCCGCTCTTGACTATGAATCGGAGAGCATTATACAAAAAAATCTTAAGCTGATATGCCAGGGAAGAACTGTGTTGATAATAGCCCATCGGCTGTCAACCTTAAAGGATGCCGATAAAATAATGGTAATAGACAGAGGTCAGTTAATAGAGTACGGAACTCATGAGCAACTGATAAATAAAAAGGGCTTGTTCTATTATCTGCACAGTCAGCAGGAAAGGGGAAATCAATGTTGAAGCTGTTTAAAAAGAATACTAACCTTGAATATGAGTTTTTACCTGCTGTGCTGGAAATATCGGAGACCCCTGCTTCACCGCTCGGAAGCACAATAATATGGCTGATAGCAGGAATAATTACTGCTGCTGTTTTGTGGTCGTGCCTTGGAAGTGTTGATGAGGTTGCCGTAGCAAGAGGCAAGGTTGTACCTGACGGCAGGATTAAGGTAGTACAGCCTCTTGAGGAAGGTATTGTTACCGTGGTACATGTAAGTGAAGGACAAAGGGTTAAAGAAGGCCAGGTATTGATAGAATTGGACTCGACAATGAAAGAAGTGGATATGGACAGTCTTGAAAAGGCCATTGAAATCGAGAGGGTAGAAAGGGACTTACTGAAAAAGGCACTTGAAGGCGGCAGCATTGCTGAATTGATTTCGCAGGCGGATTTATCCGACGAATTCCGTGAGAATCTGCTCAGACTTAATGAATCAAAAGACCAGGAGTATAGAGTCAAGCATGAAGGTTTGGCTTTAGCTGTATCGCAAAGTGAGTCGGAAATTGAAATTACCAAAGAGGATATGGAGAAGCTTGAAAATAGAATTGTAATGTTAAAGCAAAAGGAAATGAAGCAAAGAGAGCTTTTAAATACTCAGAGTGTTGAGGAAGCCAGCTTGATAAAGCTTGAAAAGGAAATTGGAATTCTTATAGAGGATGAAAAAATTCTTAAAAAGCTTTATGAAGAAGGTGCTGTTTCAAAGAAGGAATGGGAGGCCAAATTTAACCAAATGGAATTGTCGGAAAAAGAGTATGAAACACAAAAAGCAAAGATTCGTCGTGAAAAGAATTCTTTAGAGCTTAATCTGGAGACTGCCATCGATGAAATTGCTTTAACGCAGAAGGAGCTTCAGACACAGAGTTTGAGGATTGAACAAGCAACCGACAGGTGGCGGCAGGCGGTAAAAAACCTGGAGAACTTTGAAAAGGAAAGAAATAGCACAATATTTAATCTGATAGTGGAAAAGGACAAAAGAATAAGCGGTCTTGAAGCAGAGATTACCAAGGCTCAAAAGAGTATACAGCTTAAGTCACTCGTGGCTCCGGTCAGCGGTATGGTTCACTCTCTTTCGGCAAATACAATAGGAGGAGTTCTGACTCCGGCGCAGCCGGTTATGTCAATAGTACCGGAGGGAACAACACTTGTAATAGAGGCAAGCTTGCCCAACAAGGACATTGGTTTTGTCAGTGTCGGAAATGAGGCAGCCGTAAAATTTGATACTTTTCCCTTTCAAAAATATGGTACGATTAAGGGTAAGGTGCTGAGTATAAGTCCTGATGCTTTTGAAGATGAAAGAATGGGTTATGTATACAAAATGAGGGTTTCAATTGAAAAAACATCTATATGGGCACACAAAACAGACGTTGATATTACTCCGGGCATGACGGCAGTGGTTGAAATTAAAACCGGGAAGAAAAAGCTT
>JAAZCB010000053.1 GCA_012513545.1 Clostridiaceae bacterium | reverse complement strand
CAAAACTCGTGGCAAGCCTGCAATTCCCTTTTCTTACTGCAAACTCCAATACTGCCAGAGCATCCTTTATAACTTCGGCAGCATTGAATACCTGCATATTTGATGCGTTTATATTTGATGTCTGAGACTTAATGGCTTTAATAAAGTCGGTACTCTTTTCAGTTGAGCGAGCTGCCAATTTTAAGCATTTCATCATATCGCCAGCAATTGACCTGTGATCTTCCGGCAGAACGCTTGGGTTTCCTATTGATAAATTGTACTCATTTATAAAATCACCTAGTTCCTTAAGAAATGTACGCACGGCAGCAAGCGGTGTGTTCATTTCATGTGCAATTCCAGCTGTAAGCCGCCCTAAAGATGCCATTTTTTCAGAAACAAGGAGCATTTGCTGGTTTTCCTTCAGTAACGTGTATGCAGATTCAAGCTCACAGTTAATTTTTGTTAATTCCTGAGCCTTGCTTTTTAGTTCATCTACCAGGATGGAACTATATATCGCATTACTGATTGCTTGAGTCAGTCGTTCATATTCTGTATAATCCTCGAGAGTATCAGCAAACAATACAAACCCGATTCTCCTTTTCTTAAAATACAGAGGCTTTAAAACAAAGTGGGACCGTTTATCAAATAGAAGTATCTCTTCGGGTAATAGTAGTTTTGAAGGATAAATACAAGCCTCCTTTGAAATCCTTATATTTTTGTTTTCTTCATAAGCCAATAAAAGGCAGGCTTTTTCGGTTGAAACGTTCCCATTTACATATAACGACAGATAACATGAGGAAACTCCCAGGTATCTCAAGCTATTGGATATCTTTACCATAATATCATTAATATCATAGGTATCGCTTATTAATTGTGTAAAAGTAATAATATCATAATGCCTATGGACTTGCTTCAATCTTTTGCTCATTTCCGAGCTCACCCTCATATCTGCAATAAGAACCGTTCCATGCTGCAAAAGTTTTTTTGCCTTATGATAATCCAAAGCGTTATTCTCAATTAAGAAATCCAAGAAAAAGTGCATTACAATAATTATGTCCTGAAAAAGCTCCATGTGTTTTCTGGCAGTTGTATAAACAAACAATTTCTTAAGGTAATTATCAAAAGCCCCGTTATCTCCCTTAATATCCTCCAAGAAAGCCTCAAGCAATTTACCAGACCAGTCGGCATCCATATCCTCCGGAACAGCAATAACCTCTTTTATAAACTCTTCGAACTTGTCAGCATTTATATTTTCTGAGCGTCGAGGAATCATATACTGCTTCAATCTTTCTTTATAAAAATCTTCCTTCATCACTGAATTGGATGGGCAACCGCAGCTTTGACGGACTATTAGACTGCAAGGAATAAATTCCGTTTCAGGAGTTTTATGTCCTTTTATTTTGGCAATTATTACTTCAACTGCACGCCTGCCCATCTCATATATCGGTGGCCGTACTGTTGTCAAAGCAGGATTAGCGGCACTACTCTCCGGGTCATCATCAAAACCAACTATGGGTATTAATGGAAGATTCATAGCGTTTAAAGTTCTGTTCACTGTTCTTGCACTCAAATCATTACAGCATACCAGAGCCTCGATACCTGACTTATACACATTTTCCATTATGCTTATATTCTTTTCAAAGTTGTTTCTTATTCCCTCTTCAACAAAAATACTTCGATCCATATTAATGGCATACTGCATTGTGTCCTCAAAATTATATAATGTATTATGGTCAATAACAATTTTAGGATCTATGGAGATTCCATACTCAGTAAGTGTATCAGTATAAGCTTTATATCTCTGGTATATACTTGAAGGCGCAATGCCTGTAAAAGCTCCGATTCTTTTGTATTTATGAACCTCTATAAGGTGTATCAAAGCCTCCCTCATACCATTGTAATTATCCCATAAAATGCTCGTTATACCGTCTATTTTGGTTTCAAGGCTTACTACCGGAAGAAAATTGTATTTTCTTACAAACATCTCTGTAAATTCCTCACTGGCATGCCAATTTATATTTCCGGTCCATATTATAAGTCCATCCAATCTGTTCTTGTCTACAAAATCAAAAATTGTAATGGCTTCTAAATCTATATCCTCCGGAGAAACAATCATACCTCCACGATATACGATTAAGGTTACTCCATTTTCATCTGCAGCCTGTTTAAGGCCTTCAACAAAAAGT
>JAAZCB010000480.1 GCA_012513545.1 Clostridiaceae bacterium | reverse complement strand
TTTTCTTGCCAGGCAACTCCGGCATATCAAAGCCCATGTTAAAGCCGGATTGCTGTTTGTTGGTTTCGGTCTTGACTGGTTTATCCATATTCTGTTTGCGAGGCTCAATAACCGGTTTTCCTGGCACTATATTAGGTGTTGCATTAGGTCCTATATTAGGTGCCATATTAGATCCTTCATTGAGCGTCATATTTGAAGCTACATTTGGCATTGCATTAGGCGGAAAAGCTGTAGCTTGATTTTGCTTCTGTTCACTGGGTTTGCTACCGGAGCCTACCACCATAAGTCCACCCAAAAGCCTCTTGAAATCCGGAATCGAGAGAGGACGTCTACTGTTTAAAAAGCTGATTATTTTCGCCACATAGTCACAATTTTCGGATTGATCAAACTGAACACTGTACATGATTTCTTTAATAAACTCATCAAAGGAAACCTTCTCCGTGCTCATGTTCATTAAAGGCAAACATACCAGATAACCGGAATAGCTAGATACATCGACATATATATATTCCGGATCGAAAATAAAGCTATTTATATCTATCAGATATTCTTCAGCTTCCAAAATTGCATTGGTAATACTCTGAAGTACTCCCACAAGCCTTTTTCTCGTAACATTTCCAGTTAAGTAATTATTCAGCGTAACCTTTGAGGTAATGTTGTATTTGAAGCTCCTGCTGGTATCCAACTGCGAAAAAGTATAGGGTATTAACCCTTCAATTTTATTATTCAGAAGCATCCCGGAAGTTACAGTATCCACCTCATCTGAAATATCTAAATTATAAACAAGGAAATTTTTTGCTCCTATATTTTCATAGGTAAAATTCAACTTATTACTCATAAACACGCCCCCAAACTAGCTCATGTACTTACATAGATTAATCATTACCCAGTTATCGCCAGTTTTTACAGCTGCACCTCCATTTCCTGTAAACTCTCTGGCATCATCATATATAGCCGGAATCACGACCTGGCTGTCTATCGTTATATAACCCCACTTATCATCAATTTTTACTGCAGCAAGCCCATTACTGAAGGGTCTAGCCGCCTGATACCGGGGCTCTATAATCATTTCTCCGTTAATGTCTACAAATCCCCACAATCCACCTGCCTTCACAGCAGTAGGTTCACTGCCGGCAAAGGGAAAAACATCGTCATAACCCGTTTGTGAAACCTTTTCCCCAGAGCCGTTCAGCATATAATATTTTCCGTTTTCTTTTGCAAAAGCAACTCCGTTAATAAAACAATTATCCATTTCATTTAGCTTTATATCCTCATAAACATACTCGGTTATTTGTTCGCCTTCACTGTTTATAAGTGCCCATTTTCCTGATTTCTTTACGGCTGCATATCCGTCGTTGAAATTCCCGGCATAATCGTAGTCCCCAAATACTTTTTCAAATTCTTTATTGACATAAAAGTATTTTCCGTCCTGTAAAGCCGGTGCTGCCTCATTAAAATTGCCGAGATAGTCGAAATTTTCATCCGGAACCAATTCTTTTTCACCACTCATATCAATATAAAACACTTTTCCATCCTTCTTGACAGGAGCAATACCGTTCACAAATCCTCCCACTTCTTCATAGTTAGTACTTATCCACAAGCTTCCACCCGAAACGGCATAACCCCAACGGTCTTTTATTTTGACTGGACACAGTGCCTCATTGAACATCTTAACATCATGATAAGTCTTATAGCGAGTTACATATTCATATTGAATTTCACTTTCCATTGTTTCTAACTGCTCAGATGTAATATGTTTTTTCTTAGCACTATTTATAA
>JAAZCB010000479.1 GCA_012513545.1 Clostridiaceae bacterium | reverse complement strand
TAATTCCTTATTATTAAGAAAAATCGAGTTTTGTTTCTTAAATGAGTCGTTCTTAAACTCAAGGTAATCTCCAAGTACTTTTTTCAGGTTTAGTACATCGCTCATTTCGAAGTATCCGGACTTTCCTTTTGCAAATCTGACAGCGCGAAGGGCACCAAGCGCAAAAGCTCTTCGTGAAAAGGATTCGTGGGAAATTTCTATTTTGTCATCTTCTCCGATAATCATCACTTCGTGCTTTCCAACGACCCCGCCTGCCCTTATTGCTGTAATTGGTACCACTAAATCCTTGCTGGCATTACCCGAAGCAGTAAGACCTTTCTCTATCTCATTTGCAATTTTCTTAGCAGTGCCGGAAGGGGAGTCCTTTTTATGCTTGTGATGGATTTCTGTAATTTGAAAGTCATAATTGTTTAGAATATTAGCTGCCAAATTTGTAAGAAGCATTAGTACATTTACTCCCAAAGTAATGTTTGGAGCATAGACAATGCCATTCTTATGTCTTTTGGCAAGTATAAACAGCTTCTTAAGCCCGATTTTCGAGAAGCCGGTAGTGCCTATGATAATATTAACTTTCATCTGCGAGAATACCTTTGCATTTCTTAAGGCTGCCTCGGGACTTGAAAAGTCGACAACTACATCCGGTCTGGTTCTGAAAATAACCTGCTCCAGATTGTCTGAGCTTTCTACTATAACGCCCATAGCACTGCTTTCCAAAACTTCACCCAAATCCTTGCCTTTTTTACTGCTGGTAGAGCTACATATAGCTGAAACAAGCTTAATATCCTCTTGCTCCAATAATACCTTTGCGATTTCCTTACCTGTTTTTCCAAGACCTGATATACAAACTCTAATCATTTTCAATACCTCCGATACGATTTTTTACCAACTAAAAAACGCTATAGAGAAGTATCTATAGCGTATGCTCCAAAGAGGGGTACCATATTAAAGGCACGATTAAAGCATATCAATCACCTTCTCTTCCAACGCTTACGAGATTAGCTGTCGGGTTCGGATCGAAAGAGCTTAACCCTACCGGATTTACCGGATTCACCCCATTATTTGGTTCTCCCGCTCCATTTCTGGATTCAGCGCAAATTTTTATTAAATTATCAACAGCATAAATATGTAATTAGGGTAGAAAACTTATATCAAAATAAGTCTCCAAATTTAATTATTTGCTGTACTTCTTGAATAAATCATCCAATGCTTCACGTAGAAGAAATGCTTCTGTTTTCTCGGTATCCTTTGATAATTCAGATAACCTGTCTATTTGTGTCTTAGTAAAATAACTGGACTTTAGTACCATGCTTTCGGATTCGGAAAGGCAAATTCTGTTTCTACCCAATTTCTTAGCTCGAAACATAGCACTGTCAGCAACTCTGAACAACTCAACCGTATTTTTAGCATCCCTGGGATAGCTTGCTATTCCAAAGCTGATAGTTACAGATACGTTTTCGGTTTTATTATTGTCACTAATTGCAAAAGTATTATCAGAAAGGTATCTTCTGATTTCCTCCATTTCCATAATACTTCTTTCAGCACCCTTTCTCACGAGCAGCAGGTTAAATTCATCGCCGTGGCGTGTCATAAGGTCTGTGCCGGCTAAGTTTTGCCTGAATACAGATACTAGTTTTTTAACTAATTCATCACCTATGGAATAACCAAATAATTTATTAATATTTGCAAAGTTATCAATATCAGCTACAACGATACTAAAAGGTCCATCACCTATAGCGACCAATTCTTCAACTTTTGAGATAAATTCTTCTTTTGTTACTAGTGGGTTCTCCATATACACTTTCCTCCGTGTATATTAATATAACAAATTCATATATATATGTCAATATTAATATATAAAAAGTATGCCTTGTCAGACAAAAAAATACAGAATTGAATATATCAACACATACAATAATCATATTTAACAAGATTAATAAATATGCATGTACAGTCAGAAGAGCATTATTGACAATTGTATTTTGCAAGTATAAAATATAAGTGTTCTAAAAGGGAGTAGCTGTGGGAAACCAAGATAAGATCAACATACTGGAGTGATCCTGGTCTTATCGGCTTTAAGGATATTAAAGAAGCGAGACTTTTAGATTATCAGGAGAATTGTCTGATAATCTGAGGGTCTTTTTTAATTGACAGTGGATGGTTGCATGCATTCAGGACATGATAATAATATATTCCAAAGCTTAATGAAATTGGCTCCTTCAATAAGCCATGGATGCTTATTGAAGGAGCGCCACAATATTCTGCCATACAATTTATGGTTTGTAACATATATTAAGGGTTCTGATATTTTTTGCAGAATAACGGCATTTTTGCTGAAAACATCAGCTCTTTCCAAACATAAACCATATAGGTTAGGAACATATATAATTTGTTAGAGGAAGTTGACCGGGCTGTTCAATTAGATTGTTACGAAAAATAAAAGGAGCATGGATATGATTCAAGAGATACTAGAGGCATTTATGTTGATTTTTATAGCGGAAATGGGGGATAAGACTCAGATTCTGGCAATGGCTTTTGCTACACGTTTCCCTGTGAGGAAAGTTCTATTTGGAATCGGAATTGGAGCTTTTCTGAATCATGGTCTGGCAGTGCTTTTAGGAAGCTATCTTTCTCAATTGCTTCCGATTAGCACAATTCAAATGGTGGCAGGGGCTGCGTTTGTAGGATTTGCTATATGGACACTGAAGTCTGAGCAAGAAGAAGATGAAGATGAACCTAAAATTCAATTTGGCCCTGTCGCAACTGTCGCTTTAGCCTTCTTTTTAGGGGAACTCGGGGATAAAACGCAGCTAACAGCAATCACCTTGGCAGCAGATTCCTCATATCCATTCATGGTTTTGGTGGGAACAGTAACGGGTATGATTGTTACAGGAGCGTTAGGTATTTTTGTTGGCAAAAAATTAGGTGACAAGATTCCTGAATTAGGCATTAAGCTTATGGCAGCTTCAATATTTATGTTTTTTGGTATCCAGAAGTTGTCGCAAACTATGCCGGAAAAATATTTAAATCCTGTTTTTATAGTGCCCTTCATAGTTGTTTTGGTATTGCTTGTATTTTTTATGGTAAGAAGGTTATTTCATGATAGGAAGATGGGTATTCAATCTGAATTCAAAGCAAAATCCAAAATACTTCATGATTACTATCAGCATATAAAAGAAGATCTTGAAAACATCTGCAGAGGGCCGGAATATTGCAATGTATGTCAAGGACACAAATGTTCTGTAGGACATGCCAAAGATATTATAAAAAAGTCTTTAGCCAATCCGGAGTGGCAAGGTGGATTGAGGAAAGCGGAATTTACTTATCAGGATAAGCCATTTATACCTGAAGAAGTATTAGATAGCTTGGTAGATACGCTTTGGTTGACAGGCAAGATAAAAGACGATAAAAGATTGAATAATGCTCATTTAATTCGTAACCAATTGGAAACCATTCTTCTTGGCCAGCCAATCGGAAGCTTCGGAGATATTCCTTCTTACATTGACGAAGTTAAAAAGGTGAACATACAAATGGCTAAAAGGATAGAAAGCGCCTATAAGATGAGGAAACCCATTGAAGAAAGAACGATAAACATTGGAAACAGGATCAGTAATATTTTTCTGATAGAAATGGAAGAGGGGTATTTGCTTATCGATACAGGTTACAAAGAGCATTATAAGAAATTCGAGGAAGAGTTGACAAATAGGAGGATAGCACTAGAGGATATTACATATGTTTTTATTACACATGCCCATGATGATCATGTTGGGTTCCTAAATCAGCTGTTGGACAAGACTAAAGCGAAAGTAATCCTTAATCCGGTATCTATTGAAAGATTAAAAGTTGGACAAAATTCATTCGAGGGTGGATGCAGTAGTATGTTAGCATATGGCTTTTGCCAGATGATGAAACTATTCGGTAAGGGTGAGCATCGCTTCGAACCGGTTGATTCCCCGGAACGATATATGGTCGTAACAAAAGAGACCAAGCCTCAAATAGAGAAAATTCTTTCAGCCAGGATTGTTGAGCTGCCTGGTCATACAAAGGATTCCATGGACTTATTGTTTGAGAATGGGGTGCTTTTTTGTGGTGATGCAGCCATGAATGGTATACCAGGCAGGAATAACATCATCATTTGGATAGAAAATTTGAAAGACTATGAAGCCTCATGGATGAAGATGATTAGCCTTGATTATAAAAAAGTGTATCCGTCTCATGGGAAACCTTTCAATAAAGAAAAGCTAATCAAGCATCAACATAAACTGAAGAAAATACATCTGCGTCCACTAGTGTAATTCTAGTGTCGTAAAGATAACAAGATTGGCGGTGGGATATGGAGGGTTTGGCTTAGGAGTATAAAGGCCAACAGTAAATCAAACTAAAGGATACTAAAAAATTATACATAGTGATAAAATATATATACAGACTCTATTTAATACGAGATTATTTTCAGCCTGCATTCAAAGGAGATTTAAAAAAGTTTCGGATTAAAATAAGATACAGCTGTTTACAGTATATTGAACAGGAAAAGATGAAAGGTCTTGGGGGAAAGTGATGAAGCAAAGGATATTGGTGATTGATGATGAAAAGAACATTGCCGATGCGATGGCATATGCACTGAGAAAAGAGGGCTTCACAGTAGAGACTTCCTATGATGGAGAAGATGCGTTGAAGAGATTTGAGCTTTTTAAACCGGATGCTATGATTCTGGATGTTATGCTGCCGGGCATAGACGGATACGAAGTGCTCAAAAGGCTGGGAAGCATGAACTCGGTGGGTATCATTATGTTGACTGCTAAGGACGATATCGTAAACAAGGTACTGGGTCTTGAACTTGGTGCAGACGACTATATCACAAAACCCTTTGATATGCGTGAACTGCTTGCCCGACTGAAATCTCTGCTAAGGCGCTTGCAAGTTAAATCGGCTGAACAGGCAAAAAATGAAGTCCTCATAGATGGATTGAAGCTCAATTTGCAGCAGAGAAAGGCAGTTGCCGGTGAGGAATTGCTGGATCTGACACCTAAGGAATTTGATCTGCTGGCACTTATGGTGGCCAACGCTGAAAGGGTGTATTCAAGGGATGAGCTTTTGGATTTGGTTTGGGGAATGGACTATATAGGCGGTACCCGGACTGTGGATATACATATCCAGCGATTGAGAAAAAAACTGGGCGCTGATTTCCATTATATACTGCAGACCGTTCATGGGGTTGGGTATAAAGCTTCATTAAGGTAGAAGAATGGTGGCGGCTGATATGATAATAAGCATAAAAATTAAATTCAGTGTTTTCCTGGCGGCACTTTTGCTTCTCACGGTGACAATATTAAGCATCCTGGTATTGGATGGAATAAAAAAGGATCAACAGGCGCAATATGAAGCATTTTTAGCTCAGCAGACCAGGACGGCGAATCTGTATTTCGTCCAGTTGAGTCTTAGTGAATCCTTTACTATACCCGAAATATTTTTAGTCTCTAAGGGAAATGAACTGGCAAGACAGATGAGCATGGTCACCGGGCAATCAAATGTGTTGTATGATATAAACGGTAAGAAAATCGGACAATCTGCGGTTGAAAGTAAATCCAGCAAGATTGAAAAAACCCTTTCTTTTGCTCTGCAAAACAAAACAGCATATCAGGTGGAGCAAGACTCCCTTTATTACTTTGCACCGTTAACTGCAGGAGGCAAACAGGTAGGGGTTATACAGCTCTATTATTCGCTGGCGGGAGAGCTTAAATTCTACAATTATATCAGGAGGCTCTTTATTTATATTGGAGCAGCTGTTTTTATTATCAGTTTTATTTTTGGATATTTCTATTTCAATTCTTTTGCAAATGGGATTTTGATGTTAAAGAACATGACTGACCGTATCCGCACCGGACAATACAACGTAGAGGTTCTTCACCGCAGAGATGAGTTGGGGAAGCTGGGAGAAGGGATTTATGACATGAGCAGGCAGATCGTAAAAACCATCGAAGATATGCAAGCCGAGCAGCAAAAGCTTACACTTGCAGTCGATAAGCTGTCTAGGCTGGAAAAACAGCAGAAGCAGTTCATTGGAAATGTCACACATGAATTCAAAACACCGTTGACATCTGTCAAGGCATATATCGACCTTCTGGAAATGTATCCTGATGATGTAGAACTGATAAAAACTGCGAGGGAAAATATCAATCAGGAAATAGGTAGGTTGTATGAGATGGTAGATAAGGTTTTGCAATTGTCTGCCCTGGAAAAGTATGACTTCGAATATATGATGGAGAAAATTGATGTTGGCAAGATTATTCTCAAGGTATGCAGCAGCTTAAAAGGAAGAATGGATAAGTTCGGCATAAAGCTGGAAACAGAGCTCAAAGAGGTGTTTATTAAAGCTGATAGAGAAAATATGGTCATTATTCTCGTTAATCTTTTGGATAACGCCATCAAATACAATAAGACACAGGGGAGCATTCGAATAAAAAGTTATGCAGTCAGCTCAAAAGTATTTATTGAAATCAGTGATACAGGCATCGGCATGCCGGAGGAGGCTAAATCCAGAATTTTTGAGCCCTTTTACACAGTGGATAAAAACCGTTCGAGACAGAGCGGCGGTGCCGGATTGGGGCTGGCACTCATCAAAAAGCTTATCTATAAGCAGGGAGGAACAGTTGAATTAGTTGAAACCGGGCCTGAAGGCTCAACTTTCCGTTTGTGCTTTCCAGCTTACGAAAACAACGAATAAATTTACAATTTTGAAACATTTGGTTATATTTCTGATACAAAACCTTGATAAAATAAGAATCAAGGAGATGATGTAACATGAAAAAGATGAAAACAATAAAAATTGCAGCGGCTTTTTTTGTACTATTGACTTTCACTTCCTGCAGTATGCGTCAGGATGATAATAGAACAGTCATAAAAGAGCCGGATAAAAGCATTATCATTATTGAAAATGAAGATAACGAAACCGACCAGCCTTCTATTTCCGTTGAAAAGATTGATAAGTATGAAGGTATGGAAATTACCGACTGGTTTGATGATCAAACCGTCGTTCTCTCGAAGGAAAACCGGGAGTTTGGAAAAATGGAACTGCTTGAGAAGTCGGAATTCTATCCTAGAAGTATATACCTGTACAATCTCGATTCTAAAGCCTACAAAACAGTGAAAGCCCAGAAGAATATGTTTCTTGGCGGGGGAGTCTTGTCTTCCGATAAAAAACACCTGTTATACTATGAATACTCTATAGGAGATACTGCCTTTTATCTGACGAGCATGGACGATGGGAAGCATTCTTCCTTAGCTGAGGACAATCTGGGAATTGCTTATACGGCTGAGTGGGCCGATGCTGAAAATGTGATTGGGGCTTCTTACAGTGGAGGTGCTTATATGGCAGACACCAGCAGGAAAGTTACACAGCTTGCCGAGTTGCAGGAGGAGCAATTGTATACTGTGAGAAAAATACAGGACAAAATCTATTATATAACCATTGGTAACCCATCCTTCCAGCTGAATATACTGAATATGACAACCAAACAGAAAAAGAGCCTGAAGGTCGAAAATGTTGATGGAATCATTCCATCACCCGATGGAAAGCAAATTTTGATTTTACAAAGTACAGAATCCTCAAGAAGGCTTCTTGTTGCTGATGCTGAGGCAAATATCATGCAAACCATTGCAGAGGGAACAGAGATAACTGGAGTTTCCTGGTCTCCCGACCAGCAGATGATCGCATACCATCTAAAATCTGTCATCAACGGCATGACCAGCAGCGGACTTTACCTGTACGACGCATTAACCGGTAAACCCATACAGATTGCAGTGAACATCGAAAACGCAAAAATTAAATGGAGTCCTTCAGGGAAACAGATTGCCGTTGCTGAACTGGATGGATATAACTATAGAAGCAGCATTATATATTTGAAATAGGGCAAAGTAGGGCTTTGTTTCCATGCTGACAGGCGACAGGTGGTTTCATTTTTTCATATCAGCGGTGAAATCTGACTTTCTATAAGGAACTGTTGTTCATGATAATGGTTCTGGAGATTTGTTATTTAACATAGCTGAGATAAGAGATTCTGAGGCTGAACTAATATCAATTGATATTAGTGGTTTTAAGGATATAGAGGATGTCGAACCGGTTGAGAGTATCCTGTTTCAGGAACTCAAAATTTTTGAGAGTATAGAGAAAAAGACTATTGATGGTTTTTATGAAAATGAAAAAAATAAGATAAGGGAAGATTATGATATAATGTACTTATTACATACACTTATGAGGGGTTGATTAACATAGACAGGGCAGGTGGAGTAACTGAAAAAATTGACAATCCTCAGTTGGAAATAGCCTTCAATTTTGTTCAGTACACCAATAGAAATGTATTTTTAACCGGAAAGGCCGGTACAGGGAAAACTACGTTTTTGCACAATTTAAAAAAAGTATCTCCAAAACGCATGATTGTGGTAGCACCTACGGGAGTTGCTGCTATTAATGCCGGAGGAGTAACCATACATTCTTTTTTCCAATTACCTTTCGGACCCTTTATTCCTGATACTATTAATGGAGACAGCAAAGAAAAAAGGAATATACAAAAATTTACCAGAGAAAAGATCAACATCATCCGAAGCATGGACCTTATTGTAATTGACGAAATCAGTATGGTACGTGCCGATGTGCTGGACGCAATAGATGATGTGCTTAGAAGATTCAAAGACAGGCATAAGCCCTTTGGAGGAGTCCAATTGCTTATGATAGGGGATATCCAGCAATTGGCACCGGTTATAAAAGATGATGAATGGGCTATTTTGAAGGAGTGGTACAACTCAATATACTTTTTTAACAGCAGGGCACTGATGATGACTCAGTATGTCAGTATTGAATTAATACATATATATAGACAAAAGGACAGTGTATTTATCAGTTTACTAAATAAGATTCGTGATAACAGGGTTGATGAGGACACACTAAATGAGATCAACAAAAGGTATGATCCGGATTTGGCAAAGAATACTCCGGAGGGCTATATCATATTGACCACACATAATCATCAGGCTCAAGGAATTAATCAAAGAAAACTTGCACAAATCAATGGAAAGGAATACCGTTTTACAGCCTGCACCCAGGGTGATTTCCCTGAGTATTCATATCCGGGGGAATATGAGCTTGTCCTGAAAGAAGGAGCTCAGGTCATGTTTATAAAGAACGATAATTCCAGGGGAAAACTATTTTATAACGGCAAAATTGGAATTGTTGAGAAAATAGGCAAAGACAGTATCCGTGTAAAGTGTATGGGAGACGAGGATGAAATTACTGTTGAACAAGCGGAATGGCAGAATTTCAAATACTCCATCAATGAAGAAACGGAAGAAATACAAGAGGAGGTAGTAGGCTCTTTCATCCAGTATCCCTTGAAGCTGGCATGGGCTATTACCATTCACAAGAGTCAGGGCCTAACCTTTGAGAAGGCTATTATTGATGCCAATGCAGCATTTGCCCATGGTCAGGTTTATGTTGCACTGAGCCGCTGTAAGACCATTGACGGGTTGGTACTTGGTTCAAAATTAACAGCAAGGAGTATCATCAGTGACACCACTGTCCGGAATTTTTCAAGTGATGTATCGAAGAACCAGCCTGGCGGAGATGAACTTGAAAGATCAAAATATGAATATCAGAAGGAGCTATTACACGAATTGTTTGATTTTAGTCCGACTGTGAGACAGTTGTCATATTGCTTGAAGTTGTATGGCGAAAATGCGGGCAGTTTATATGAGGGTTTAAAGGATGAACTGGAACAGGTAATAAGAGCTGTAAATGCTGATTTACTTACTGTTTCAGAGAAATTCAAACCTCAAATCAACAGGATGTTGGAGACTGAACCTGACTCAGAAAAAAATCAACAGCTACAGGAGCGAATAATAAAGGCCGGTAAGTATTATACCGAAAAAATAAACACTGGAATATTACCTGTTTTAGAGGGTATAAATGTTGAGTGTGATAACAGGAGCCTGAAAAAGAATATTGTCAAAGCAATGGAGAAGGTTAAAGCTGACCTCTTGATAAAACACGCTTGCTTTGATAAGTGTCATAAAGGATTTAATGTGAAAGACTTTTTGGATACCCGGGCAAAGGCTTCAATTGAAAAGCCTAATAATAAGCAGCAGGAGCCAAACGTGAGCAAAAAAGAATCTACGTCAAAAGCCATCAGTCACCCTGAACTGTTTGAGGATATCAAAGGATGGAGGATTCGAAAAGCTGAAGAATTTGATCAGCCGGCATTTTTTGTATTACATCAGAAATGCCTTATACAAATTGTTGAAAAACTACCTGCAACACTAGAGGAATTACGGAGCATAAAAGGAATTGGAAAGCAAAAAGTAAAAGCCTTCGGTAACGAAATTATTGAGATTATAGACCAATATTGCATGAGAAAGGGAATTGAAAGGGACAAACCTGTCAGGCTGGTATAGATTGTGTTTGGGGATGATTACGAAGATTGTTAATGATTAGTAGTTTTTCTGTTATTAACGTGTATTTATAATTAAATTAACATGAATTTATGACCATAAGCCTGACAAATTATGATATTATTATTAGGTATTATTTTAAAGAGAGAAGGTGAAAAATGGATATATTTGGTGTTTTGGAACTTATAGGGGGTTTGGCACTGTTCCTATTTGGTATGAGTTTGATGGGGACGGGACTGGAAAAAAGCGCAGGCAATAAACTCAAGTCTTTTCTTGAACGTTTGACATCAAATAAGCTGAACGGTTTTGGTCTGGGAATAGGAGTGACTGCCATTATACAAAGCTCTTCGGCAACGACTGTCATGGTGGTCGGGTTTGTCAATTCAGGAATTATGACTTTAAAACAGGCAATTCATGTTATTATGGGTGCAAATGTTGGAACTACGGTAACTGCATGGATTTTGAGCCTGGCTGGTATTGAAGGGGATAATTTTTTTATCAATTTGCTGAAACCATCGTCGTTTACACCGATTATTGCACTAATTGGCATAATTTTTTACATGTTTATTAAAAATGAGAAGAAAAAAGACATCGGTTTGATTATGCTGGGATTTGCTACATTGATATACGGAATGGAATCGATGTCGGCGGCAGTTAAACCACTTGGGCAGATAGAAGAATTCCGCAATATTCTGCTGATGTTCTCAAATCCGATTCTCGGAGTATTGCTCGGGGCTATTGTTACTGGTATTATACAAAGTTCATCTGCATCTGTAGGTATTCTGCAGGCTTTGTCTGCTACCGGACAAGTGACTGTCGGGACAACAATTCCTATTATTATGGGCCAAAATATCGGTACCACAGTTACTGCATTGATTTCTTCGGTAGGGACAAACAAAAATGCACGTCGTGCAGCAATTGTACATTTATATTTTAATTTAATAGGCACAATAGTATTCCTTGCTATATATGCTGGTCTCAGAATGTTTTTTGAATTATCTATTCTGAATCAGACGGCTAATCACTTATCAATTGCTATTTTCCACACTATATTTAATATCGTATGTACGGCAATTCTGCTGCCTTTCAGTGGACAACTTGAGAAACTCGCATATAAGACTATTAAAGAAGGCGATGTACAGGACAAGCACTTGCTGCTTGACACACGTTTATTTTCAACCCCGGCTATTGCCATCAGTCAAAGCAGAACAATTGCAAAGGAGATGGCGGGTATTTCTTTGAATGCAATCAGGAAGGCGTTGGCTCTGGTTTGCAACTATGATGATAAAAAAGCTGAAGAGATAAAAGATATGGAGGAACAGACTGATATTTTTGAAGACTCCCTTGGTACATATCTTGTACAGCTTTCCAGCCATAATTTATCTGTAAGTGACAATACTGAAGCTGCTTTGCTGCTGTATCTGATAGGAGAGTTCGAGCGGATTACAGACTACACTATGGACATAGTATCTTCAGCAAGGGAAATGGACGAAAAGAAACTGTGCTTTTCAGAATATGCAATGGAAGAGCTTAGGGTTATGATGTCAGCTGTAGAGGAAATTGTTGAAATTGCAATTGCTTCCTTCCGAGACAACAATATTTCAATGGCAGCAAAAGTTGATCCGCTTGAGGAAGTAATCGATTCTTTGAAGAGTGAGATAAAAAAGAGACACATAACACGTTTGCAGAGAAATGAATGCACTATTGAACTGGGCTTTGTGTTTTCCGACTTATTAACAGTACTTGAACGGATTTCTGATCATTGTTCCAATATCGCCGGTGCGATAATCGAATTGTCTCATGACAGAATGGACATGCACAGCTACCTGTATAAGGTCAAACATGAGTCTGATAGTGAATTTATGAGACAATTCAAGAAATATTCGAAGCAATATTCTATTGAAGAATATTCAACTGGCAAACAGAGCTGATTCTTGATGGTGAGGTAAACATATTAATAGTTATTGATACCTCGGGACATCGAGTCCCTCGCCTTTTGCCTGATTTCCCTCCGGGAAATGGCGCATAATAAAAAAAGCCCGGGAATATAACCTTCCGGGCTTTTTTATATTTAATTATTATAGAAATTCAATGACTTTATTCCTTACCGTCCCAACAATACGTGCATACATTTTCACAGGGCAAATCAATTGCACCCAGCATATCATTTAATTTTTGATATTTTAGTGTTGTAAAGTTCAAACGTTTTCTAATCCAGTCAACCATACAACTGTACTTTTCCGTATCGGAGTTACTATATTCATTTAGGGATGACGGTTCTTTACCTTCTAGATCCCTGATGGCCTGTCTCGCAACCAGATCCATCTCGGAATTTGACCTTGAAAAATTCAGGTATTTGCAGCCGTAAAGTAAGGGAGGACATGCGGGTCTTATATGAACTTCTTTTGCATCGCAGTTGTAAAGCAGTTCAGTAGTTTCGCGCATTTGAGTACCCCTGACAATTGAGTCGTCACAAAATAAAAGCTTTTTTCCTTTAACCAGATCAGTGATCGGTATAAGCTTCATCTTCGCGACAAGGCTTCGCATACTCTGATCTTGAGGCATAAAGCTTCTCGACCAGGTTGGAGTGTATTTTACAAAAGGCCTTCCGAAAGGAACCTTAGACTCATTTGAATAGCCTATGGCATGTGCGATACCTGAATCAGGAACACCGGCAACCAGGTCTATATCAACATTGTCATTTTTGGCAAGAGCGGCACCGTTGCGATAGCGCATTACCTCAACATTTTTTCCTTCATAGGATGAAGAGGGGTAGCCAAAATAAACCCAAAGGAAGGCACATATCTTCATTTTTTCCCTGGGAGGCGATAACTTTTCTATTCCGTCATGTGTTAATAGTATTATTTCTCCAGGTCCGAGCTCATATTTTGTTTGATAGCCCAGATTAGGGAATGCACAGGACTCAAAGGACACGCAGTAAGAGCCTTCTTTTTCCCCTACTATCAAAGGAGTCCTTCCTAAACGGTCTCTTGCGGCAAATATACCTTCAGGAGTCAGTACCAGCATGGTGCATGATCCTTCTATTGATTCCTGCGCATGTATTATACCATCTTTAAAGGTTTCTCCTTCATCTATTAAATTGGATACTACCTCTGTCGGATTTATAACTCCTCCGCTCATCTCCAAAAAGTGGGTATTATGTCTTGAAAGAGTCTTACTGACAAGATTCTGAATATTATTAATCCGCCCTACAGTAGTTATGGCATAATGCCCAAGGTGGGAAAATACTGTAAGCGGCTGAGGCTCTGTATCGCTGATACAGCCTATTCCCATATTACCTTGCATGCCGGATAGCTCGTCTTCAAACTTTGCTCTAAACTGAATATTCTGAATATTGTGTATGGATCTTGTATAACTGCTTCCATTCCAAACAGCCATACCACCCCGGCTTGTACCAAGATGTGAGTGGTAGTCGATGCCGAAATACAAATCTGTCACACAACTGTTTTTTGAAACTACACCAAAAAGTCCTCCCATTATAAAACACTCCTATTATCTATTTAAATTTCATTAATGCATAGATGCTTATTTTATATCAACATTATTGTGATAGTTCTGAAGGGACTTAACCTTGTCTTCCTTCAAATGGGTTTCTCTATAAGCCTTAATCCCTTTTACACTTGCCATTGCGGCTGTAAGTGTTGTAATATACGGTATTTTGTATTTTATAGCTGTTTTGCGAATATAAGAGTCATCATCCTGGCTTTGTTTGCCTATAGGCGTATTTACAACCAGCTGAATTTCCTTGTTTGTTATAGCATCAAGTATATTAGGACGACCCTCGTGAAGTTTCCTGATTAATTCCGATTTGATGCCGTTCCGGGACAGGAAGTTATGAGTTCCTTCAGTAGCTTTTATTTGAAAGTCCAGCTCTATAAACATCTTTGCAACTTCAAGCATAGCCGGTTTATCCTGCTCAGCCACACTTATAAGGACTGAGCCTGAAGTGGGCAGAGGTGCCTGGATAGCCTCCTGAGCCTTGTAAAAAGCGAGTCCGAAAGAATTTGCAATTCCTAATACTTCTCCAGTGGAGCGCATTTCAGGCCCTAAAACGGGGTCAACTTCATGGAACATGCTGAATGGAAAAACAGCTTCCTTTACTCCAAAGTGGGGAAGCTTTTTAGTTCTTAAACTGTTAACCGGTGATTTCTTGCCTGTCAGGTTGGACATTACGATCTCTGTTGCAATATGTGCCATGGATATGTTGCATATTTTTGAAACAAGAGGAACTGTTCTTGAAGCACGTGGATTGGCTTCAAGTACATATACACGGTCATCTGAAATAGCATACTGCATATTCATAAGCCCAACAACCTTCATTTTCTTGGCGATTTTAGCAGTATATTCATAAATGGTTTGCAGGTGTTTTTCTGCAATATTGATTGTAGGTATAACACAAGCCGAGTCCCCGGAATGGATACCTGCCAGCTCAATATGTTCCATAACGGCCGGTACAAAAGCATCAGTTCCATCCGCTATTGCGTCTGCTTCAGCCTCGATGGCATTTTCAAGGAACTTGTCTATCAAAATTGGTCTTTCGGGGGTCACATCAACTGCAGCTTTAACATACCTTATGAGCATGCCTTCATCATATATTACTTCCATACCGCGTCCACCCAAAACATATGACGGACGTACCATCAGAGGATACCCGATTTCGCTTGCTATTTTTATTGCATCATCTATATTGCTTGCCATGCCGGATTTTGGCATTGGTATCTCAAGTTCTTCCATAATTTTACGGAACATATCACGGTCTTCTGCAAGGTCAATTGTTTCCGGGGTAGTACCCAGAATCCTGACCCCCGCTTTTTCAAGCTCGCGTGCAATGTTAAGAGGAGTCTGACCTCCGAACTGGATAATTACACCTAGAGGCTTTTCCTTATTATAAATACTGAGCACATCTTCAACAGTAAGAGGCTCAAAATATAACTTGTCCGAGGTATCGTAGTCGGTTGAAACCGTTTCAGGGTTGCAGTTTACAATTATTGTTTCATAACCCAAGTCCCGCAGGGCAAAGGCTGCATGTACGCAACAGTAGTCAAACTCTATGCCCTGACCGATTCGGTTAGGACCACCACCAAGTATCATAACCTTCTGCTTATTACTAGAGCCGGTCTTGTCCTTTGCATTGTAGGTTGAAAAATAATAGGCAGCGTTCTCAACACCGCTTACAGGTACGGGTTCCCATCCTTCAACCACTCCAAGGGCAACCCGCTGAGCCCTTATTTTATCCTCTGAGATGTTTAACAGCTTAGCCAGGTAACGGTCGGCAAAACCATCCTTTTTAGCTCTGATCAATAAATCGTCAGGCAGTAAGGCACCTGTGTGTTTGAGGATTTCTTCCTCAAGCAGGACAAGCTCTTTCATCTGCTCAATAAACCAGTGCTTGATATGGGTTAAACGGTTTAACTCATTTATATCTGCACCTTTTCTAAGAGCTTCATACATTATGAATTGACGTTCACTTGAGGGTTCGGCAAGCATTTCCATAAGCTTTTCCAACGAATGACTATTGAAGTCCTTTGCAAAGCCAAGGCCATAACGTCCGATTTCAAGTGAACGGATTGCCTTATGAAAAGCCTCTTTATAGTTTTTTCCTATACTCATAACTTCACCGACAGCTCTCATCTGGGTTCCGAGCTTATCGACAGAACCCTTGAACTTTTCAAAAGCCCAGCGTGCAAATTTAATAACAACATAATCCCCGGAAGGAGTATACTTGTCAAGTGACCCGTCACGCCAGTAGGGAATTTCGTCAAGTGTAAGCCCGGCCGCAAGCATGGAGGATATTAATGCAATAGGAAAGCCTGTGGCTTTTGAGGCTAATGCTGATGAACGTGAAGTACGGGGATTTATTTCAATAACTACAACACGTCCGCTCTTCGGGTCATGGGCAAACTGAACGTTAGTGCCTCCGATAACCTGTATTGCTTCAACTATGTCATAAGCGTATTTTTGCAAACGTTGTTGAAGAACAGGACTTATTGTAAGCATAGGTGCAGAACAGAAGGAGTCACCTGTGTGTACGCCTATGGCGTCAATATTTTCAATAAAGCACACAGTAATCATCTGGTTTTTGGAGTCGCGAACCACTTCAAGTTCAAGTTCCTCCCAGCCAAGCACAGATTCTTCAATCAGAATTTGTCCTATAAGGCTTGAGGTTATTCCACGCTGAGCTACAATCCTTAGTTCTTCAAGATTATACACAAGACCTCCGCCTGTACCTCCCATAGTATAAGCCGGACGGATAACTACCGGGAAACCAAGCTCAAGAGCGATTTTCTCGGCTTCCTCCAAACTGTAGGCAGGTTTGCTTCGTGGCATCTCAATGCCGAGTTTGTTCATAGTTTCTTTAAAGGCAATTCTATCCTCACCGCGCTCTATTGCATCTACCTGTACTCCAATTACCTTAACACCATATTTGTCAAGAACTCCTGCTTTTGACAACTCCAGGCAAAGGTTGAGAGCTGACTGTCCCCCAAGATTGGGCAATAAAGCATCCGGGCGTTCAGTTGCTATAATCTGCGATATTCTTTCAAGATTTAACGGTTCTATATAGGTAGCATCAGCCATTGAGGGGTCAGTCATGATAGTTGCCGGATTTGAGTTTACCAGTACGATTTTATAGCCTAACTTACGAAGTGCTTTGCAAGCTTGTGTACCTGAATAGTCAAATTCACAGGCTTGTCCTATAATTATAGGTCCAGAGCCGATTATCAGTATCTTGTTAATATCAGTTCTTTTTGGCATGTTATTACTCCTTACCTTATTGATTTTTAGTATCTCTGAAATATTATAATATAATTTATGCATTAAAGCACTTTTTTTAAAATTTTTTTTATTTTCCTGAAAAATAGTCTTATTACGTTGAATATATTAAGAAGAATCAGCTATTGGGCCAGGATTTTTAATTATGTTCAGTACAATTACTAACAGTATAAATAATCTGTTGATTAACTGCTTGTATAACTTTATAATAATTAAGTATAGTGTTACAATGTTTTATTATAATATTATTGTCTTTACAGTTAAATGCATCTATTTTTTGTTAATAAAGGGGGAGGAATACGAAATGCCCATTACTGAAATACTGGCGCGTAACGCAGAATTATACGGACAGGAAACCTGTCTGACTGAAATCAATCTGGATCTCCAGGAAAGTCATAATGTAATATGGCGTGAATATGAACTGATCGAAAACAATCCAGCCGGCGAATACCGGAGGGAAATGTCATGGCGTGTTTTTGACGAAAAAGCAAACAGGATGGCAAATCTGCTGCTTAAAAGGGGAATAAAGAAGGGAGATAAGGTGGCAATCCTTCTGATGAATTGTCTGGAGTGGCTGCCTATCTATTTTGGTATATTAAAATCAGGTGCTATTGCAGTACCTCTGAACTTCCGATATACAGCCGAAGAAATCAAGTATTGTTTAGGTTTGTCCGATACATCTGCTTTGATTTTCGGGCCGGAATTTATTGGGCGTATTGAATCAATTTATGATCAGATACCGGAGGTAAAGACGCTGTTCTTTGCAGGAGAAAATCGTCCTTCTTTTGCAGAAAACTATGACCGTCTCACCGCTAACTGCTCTTCGGAAGCTCCAAAGGTTAAGTTAACTGACGAAGATGATGCGGCTATATATTTCTCATCTGGAACTACAGGATTTCCAAAAGCAATTTTACATAACCACAAAAGCCTGATGTCAGCTTGTATCACTGAGCAAAAGCACCATGAGCAAAAACGTGAAGATAATTTTTTATGCATTCCGCCTCTTTATCATACCGGAGCAAAAATGCATTGGTTTGGAAGCTTGCTGTCAGGCAGTAAAGCAGTGTTGCTCCGTGGAATCAAGCCGGACTGGATACTTAAAACAATTTCGGAAGAGGGGATTACAAATGTCTGGCTGCTTGTACCATGGGCACAGGATATTCTGGACGCTATCGACAGGGGAGATGTGAAGCTGGAGGATTATCAGCTGTCACAATGGAGATTAATGCATATCGGTGCACAACCGGTTCCGCCTAGTCTTATCCATCGCTGGAAAAAGTATTTTCCGAACCATCTATATGATACGAACTATGGCTTGAGCGAATCTATCGGTCCGGGATGTGTGCATTTGGGAACTGAAAATATACATAAAGTCGGAGCTATAGGTATTCCGGGTTATAACTGGGAAGTGAAGATTTGCGATGAAAATGGAGGCCTTGTAGAGCAGGGAAAGGTTGGAGAGCTTGCTGTTAAGGGGCCGGGTGTAATGAAATGTTACTATAAAGACCAGAAAGCAACTGAGGCAGTACTAAAGGATGGCTGGTTGTTTACAGGAGATATGGCAAAGATGGATGAAGACGGATTCATTTATCTTGTTGACCGTAAAAAAGATGTAATAATAAGCGGAGGCGAGAACATATATCCGGTACAGATTGAAGATTTCCTGCGTGCACATCCGGCAATCAAGGATGTTGCTGTCATTGGACTGCCTGACAAGCGCCAGGGCGAAATAGCAGCAGCTATCATAGAATTGAAACCGGACAGCACCTGCACGGAGGAAGAAATAGAGACATTTTGTGCTCCAATGCCGCGTTATAAGCGTCCAAAGAAGGTTATCTTTGACAAGGTACCGCGTAATCCCACCGGTAAGATTGAAAAGCCCCGCTTGAGGGAAAAGTATGGAGCAGCAAGTCTGGTTGCGGCTCAGGTCGAGATTAAAAAAATATAGATGTATTTAGATTAAGATGCCAGAGGGTATAAAAGGGGCTGTTTATGTCAGCCCCTTAATGATTGATTATGAGCCATGTCACGAAGCTTTTTTAGAGCAAGTTAATTTCCGAATATGGCTACGTTCTGATTGTTCAGTTCGAACCTGTTCCTATTCCATTTCAGAGTATTCATAAAATAACCAAGAGAGTCTGCGTTGTATCTCCCTGCTATTTTCTGATAGGCCAGCAGCTCATATACTCCGTCGGAATTGAAGTCAACAGGGTATAAGCCGCTTAAGGGATTTACAAATCCACTTATAGGCGCTTTGAGTTTCCCGTTTGCGTCGTATATTTCATTCAAATAATCCTCTCCCTTAAGGGATATGTCTATTATGTACTTACTGCGGTTTTTCCAGCTGATAGCTTCAACCTTGTAGTTGTCTTTAAAGGTAATATCATACTTGTACTCTGAGTTATATGCATTGAAATCAAAGATAAGCAGAGGTCTGTTATTGACAAAGGAATATATATAATGGTACATAATTGCACCACTTCCGCCTGAATCAATACTGACCATGATATCTTGCACTCCATCTCCCGTGAGTTCTGCGAGTACTATCCTTGGATTGTATCCTGCATTTTCACTAAGAGTCACTCTGGTGGTCCTGCCTGTTCTTCCATCCTGTATATGGATGTTTATGAAGGATTATGGTATGGCCTTGTTGTCTTAGATAATGCGAAGAATAGTTCTTATATAATATCGGGGCAACTTCTGTATCCTTAAGACTGAAAGCATCAAGAGGTTATTAACTTTTTTCTCTTTCAAATATCAAGTCAAAAAAGGCTGCTGTTCCGTAAGCTTGTATGGGCGGAGCAAATACTTGAAGGAGTTTCCAACCTTCCCGGGCATGTTCATGAATAATTTCATGATAATCTTCTTTGGGTTTTGATGTCATACTCCATTTGCTTAAATCTACTTTGACAAACTTATATTCATACATAAACTTCTCCTCCATTTAGGGAAAAACCCAAGCAAATTTTTATGTTAATAATAACACAAATTCATATAAAATTCTATTTTTCTATATTACAGTATAAGTATGAACCTGATTGTTAGAGAAATAATAATTATAAACTGAATATCATTATGGTTTTAGTCTTATTCTTTTTGCCAGGTATAATTTCTACCTCCGTTGATATAATACAAATGGAGGTGTTTTTGTGTTTCCGGACAAAATATTTTATGAACCATCTGTTGCAGGGTATGAACTTGGAAGGTATTTAAAAGAAAAATACCGGGACAAAACCTGGATACCCATTGAAAATCACAATAACATTGAACAACTGCAAAAGAGTTCAAATTCTGAATTCGGGAAAATGAAAAGGTTTCTTGTAATCGGGACCAGAAAAACCCATAAGTATGTGCCCAACCATAAGGTTTCAGACTTTCTTGTTCCCTATACCTCCTCGGGGTGCAGTGCCATGTGCCTTTACTGCTATCTGGTGTGTAATTATAACAAGTGCTCGTACATGAGGCTTTTTGTCAACCGTGAACAAATGATGGACAAGCTGATAAAGACTGCTAATAAAGCTTCAGAGGATTTGACCTTTGAGATTGGAAGCAACAGCGATCTGGTTCTGGAAAATTCCATTACAAAAAATCTTGAGTGGACAATAGAAAGGTTTGGCAGCAACCAAAAAGGATTCATTACCTTTCCGACTAAATTTGATATGATAGAGTCCCTGCTGCCCTTAAAGCATAATGGAAGAACCATCTTCAGAATGAGTGCAAATCCCCGGACAATAATTCAAAAAGCGGAATTCGGAACATCACCTCTAGAGAAAAGGATTAAAGCAATCAATCAAATGTGTGAGGCCGGGTATAAGGTTGGACTCCTGATTGCACCGGTTGTTTTGATGGAAGAATGGGAAAGGTTATACTCCGAATTAATCCGGCAACTGGCAGATGAGCTTTCGGACAAGGCTAAAAAAGTGCTGTTCATTGAGATTATATTTATGACCTACAGTTTTGTTCACCGTGCCATTAATAATGAAGCATTTCCTAAAGCGGTTGAACTATATGATAAAACACTAATGACGGGAAGAGGGCGTGGAAAGTATACTTATAGAGACCAAATCAGAGCTCATGGAGAGCAGTTCCTCAGGGAACAGCTTTCAGCGAATCTAGGGAATATACCTATCGTCTACATAGTATGATCATTAATTATTCCTTTACACAATAAATCCTTATCTATTCTCCATAAAATCTTCACATTTTGCTGATAGCATAAAATCATCAATTTTATCGGGGAAGGTGTAAAGAATGGATAAAAAAGTTCAATCAACAAATATAACTGCTCATAAAACCCCACAGCCAGGTAAATCAAAGAAAAGTCTTCTCGTTATGCTCGCGGTAATTCTGGTGCTGACCGCAACTATTTTCATAGCAAAGGGTGTAGGGTCAGGTGATGGTAAAAGTGCTGCTTTAAAGGACAGTGATAACTTTGCTTCAGGTGGTAGTGACCTAGTCATATCAAAAAACGAAATTACCGACACAGCAAGTTTTTATCCAATTAAGGTCGGTGAGAAAAATATGGAGATAATGGCTGTCAAGGCAAGTGACGGTACGATCAGAACGGCATTCAATACCTGCCAGGTGTGCAACGGCTCCCCAAGGGCATACTACAAGCAGCAAGGTGATGCAGTTGTTTGCCAGAACTGCGGCAACAGGTTTAAAATGGATATGATTGAGGAGCAAAGAGGCGGGTGCAACCCTATTCCGATCATGAAGGAAGACAAAACCGATGATGGGAGCAATATAACTATCTCACAAGCATTTATTGAGAAAAACAAAGATCTTTTCAACGACAACTGGAAAAAACAATAAAACTAATAAAAGGGTGGATTGTTCCACCTTTTTATTAGGGACATTTACTGAAAGTAAATCCGGCAAAAGCCAGGCACTCGAGATTTTGAAGCTTTTTATCATTCTAAATATTGCCTACATAAAATCTTCATAATTTGATGCTACAATATAAGCACGTTAGTGGATAGTAGGAGGAGAAGCATGGAACATAAAATTATGCGGAAAGCATTAAGAATAGAAGGAATGACCTGTACAGGCTGTGAAATGCGGATTGAGAATGTACTTAGGAAATTGTATGGTATTAGAGAAGCAAAAGCTGTCTACAGAAGCTCTACCGTATACGTTGCTTATGATGTTATTGTTCTTGGGCTTGATCAGATCGTCGAGGCTGTTGAAAATTTGGATTATAAAGTAAAGAATTATCCTATTGATACTGAATCAGGTTATG
>JAAZCB010000052.1 GCA_012513545.1 Clostridiaceae bacterium | reverse complement strand
TTTTTCCACGATCCTGAATAGCAGTTCCCTCAATTAATTCATCTTCCTTATTTCTCTTTGCAGGCTTAGCAATTCTTCGCAGTTCTTAATCTTAGTAATTTAATTTTTATTCATCTGTACATCTCCTGTACATCTCTAATAATTTCACAACTACTTTCTCAGCTACATCATCGCTGTTTTTTAGGCTGAATAGTTCCTCCGTTTTCTTTTTCCCCTTAAATGAGCAATATGTATCTTCGAAATCTATGTTAGGTTGATTATTTAACACTTTTTCAATATTATAAGCAAACTCAAAAGTCAGTTTTTCAAATTTTGTTTCTTCTTTTTTGTTTTTGATATTTTCCAGTACACCAAAAATAATTTGCGGTTGATTTATGTCTTTATGAATCAGTCTTATGTGAACGAATAAAACTTTAAGATCTGTCTTGATTGGAGTAATTGTCTGTCCACCTTTGGTCTCAGTATCAATTTCGGGGCAGAAAAATACTGTTAGATTTTTTGTTAACCACTGTTCAACGTTTACAGGCTCAAGACCAACTGAATTACGTGTTGTTACTCCATAGCCGGAAGGCTTTAATATCTGGAATTGTTCCTCTTCCCTGGCCAGAAGGCCTTCAATCTCTTTAATCAAATATGAAACCTCAAAGTAAAGTTTCTCAACGAATTCAAACGCATTCCGGGTTTGTTCTGCTAAATCATGTGTCATGCTTTTATTCCTCCTTTTTATAAAATATTTCTGACTCAATCGGGTTAAATATCGCTGGAAATTTTCCAAAGCCATTGAAGTTCTTTTTTTTCATAAATATGTATTTGTTTCTTGCGTCGTATGAATAAACAGGCATCGCGCTTTCAAAGCCTATGAAACCGCCCCTGAATTTTGCCGTGGCATATGAAAAAAAGATTTTTTCTGCATATTGATGTGAATAATTAAGGTTATAGAATGAACGAAATTCCCTCAAATTTTTTCGTTCAAGCAGTGCAAGCAGGTCAGCCGCAAATAATCGATTGGGAGCTTCCGCATTTTTCTCGAGGGTCCTTTCAAGTAAACTAGCGAATTTTTGCCAGCTAGTCCATTTAAAGCAGGATAGTGACACAATTTCTGGCGTTTCTCCAAATTTGCTTAGTTTAAAACTGTAGTCAGAGGTTATAGTAAGCAGTATGAATTCCTTTTCCAAGTCAGATGCAGCTTTACTGCCCTCAATATACTCACGATAAAGCTGCTTCTTATTTTCTTCAGAACTGGTGCCGAAGTTAGCATTTTTCTTGGCCTCAATAAGAATGTAATAGCGTCCAGCAATTATTATCACATCTGGCTCGGTTCCATCAGGATACGTCGGCCAAAACTGAAATTCCGCCTCTTTTAAATCTATTGCTGACAACCCCAATTGCAGTTCACGAAGAAATGCACCCAAATAGACCTGACGGTCAGCATATTTTAGAAATCCAAATACATTGGAAGTGAGAATGTCCTCGGCCTCTTCAAAATTTACCTTCTTATCATTCGACTTAGTAATAGATAAATTCCTTGAGAGCTTTCCCTTCAATTCGGCCAGATACAATTTATCCTCCCCCCTTTTTTACCCCACATACACATTCTGGTTATGCCACTCCAGGTAACCCGGATCAGGCAACTGGTCTCTGCGCTGGGGCAGAACGATCAATTTGCTGCCGTGGTGCGCGTAGTATTCCCGCCCGTTGCCGAAATCCTCTTTGATCCGGTGGCTCACTTCTATGGTCAAACTCTTATCGATGGTGATATATCCCCGGTCAAACAAGGTATGATAGTCTCTTCTTAACAGGATCCCGTTCTTTACTTCATGGGGTCCCTCAAAACTATATGGTTTAATGTGAGCGGCTTCCAAAACCGGCAGCGTTTTCTCTCCGGTTATAGCGCAGCGCCTTTGATAAGCCTCCGTGATCAAAACTTTAAAAGCCCCCTGCCCTATTCTGGGCTTGATGATCTGCTCATTGCCATAACGGCTATTAGGTTCCGCAGCCATAAAAGCAGGCTGCATAATATTTTCATTACGTAGCCTGGTCTGCACTTGTTCAAATAGAGCTTGTCCAAAAAATTCCCCAGAGTCATAGGTTTTCCCCTGCACAATATTCCGGCTCCAGTCGGCAGGGACCGGGATCCAGTCATTTTCATCAAAATAAAAGGGAGAAGAAAGGATAATACATCCAATAGAAGGGTCCGGATCGGATAAACGATTGGTATTCCTGTACTTATAAACGCGGTTATGAAGCTCTTTCAAACTCACCGCACCATTGGCAATGCCAAATGCTTCCCAGGCTAAAGAAGCAGGCAGTATGGAGAATTTCAGAAAGAATCCGCCGCCTACGATATAATTCATGGGGCTGTGCAGCTTGAATAAGAATAGCTCCCCTTCATCCAAGGCTCTGAAATTCGTCTGGCCTCCCGGCTTCCAGAAGTTCACTTCCTCGCAGTTCGCCTGCTTTAGCGTCTGAAACCAGTCATAATCCGTGATCCCCACGTACATTTTCATATGTATTCGCTTCCCTCGCGGTAAAGTTTAAAGCCCTATACTTTCTTTATAAATTACCTAACTACGATATGGGTAGTTCTATCTCAACCTTCTGTAATTTTAGTGCCCACTACTCACCCCATAAATCATCGAGCGTATTGGCTTCCAGTAGTTTTTTATAAGAAGTATATCTCGGGGCTTGGGGTGCTTTGCCTTTATTTTTACTTAAAAGAGGGACCTTCTTGATTTGTTTTGCTTCACTCTTAAAGTGAAGAATGTATTTATTTGAGTCTTTATATTTTTCAATACGCTCAACTTCAGCTACATGAGTGATTGCAGATATGGGCGCAACTTGGTAAGCAGCAATATATTTGATTTTATTTAGCATAGCTGCAGATATTCTTATTTGGTACCAGCACTTTTCACCAATAAAGACTTCATTAAACCCTTCTTCCCTTGCCGGAACTACAATGGTATCCAACTCATCCAAATCTGTAATAGGCAAAACAGCATCTAAGATATCATCCTGGAATGGAGTAAAGCGATGCAGCATTTTGCCATTTGCCTCAAAGCTCTGGACTTCAATGATATCAGCAGAGATTTTAATTTTGGATAAGACTTTCATAAGTTGTTCGCTTGTCTCATTAATGACAATAATTACAGCAACTTCATTATCAAATATCAGAGTATCAAGTAATTCATTAACATTCTTATACGCTGAAGATACTTTTAAAAACTCTTGAATTTTTCGGGTCTTTTCAGGATCTTTATTGATATCTTCCAGTAAAATTGTTTTAATTTTATGCTTGCTCATCTCTGAAGAAATGGCAAAGCGCAATACCTGCTCACCGATATGACCGTAAACATCATGGTCGCTCAGTTCTATCTCTACAAAATACAGAACCGGATCATCGTGAAATTTTAGATCAAGATAATACCCGTCAGGAATAGCTGCTCCCTCTTTTGATTTACCGATCTTCTTTTTAATATCAAAATAAATGCCCTGTTCCCCAAATATTATTCCGGCATTGGCAACAATCATTTTTTCATATTCAGCTTCATTCTTATACTGGTATTCATCAAACAGAACGCCTTTTTCATCAAGAATTTTATACATATTAACTCCCTCTTTTTGAATTATTGCCAAAAGGCACCGCCCCGATATGATATGCCCTTGTTTCTTGACTTTTTATAGTTCCATTTACCTATTCCCTACTATGATCCCCTGACCAC
>JAAZCB010000478.1 GCA_012513545.1 Clostridiaceae bacterium | reverse complement strand
CCATATCTGTTTTGAAATCTATTTAATTTGTCTTGAGATGATGTTGTAAAAATAGATTCAGCAATATCTAAATCCTGTATATCATCAATTTCATACCACGCCTCTTCTTCAAGGACAACAGCTTTTATTTCCGGCTTTTCAAGCAAGGTAATAACTTTTAATACCTGCTCATAATACTCATTGTCTCCCAACGCCTTGTAATATGCCTCGAGAAAAGGTACATAATGCGTATTGGAAAACGCTTTACTGAACTTATATATGTTAACCGTCTTATAATATTTACTTATATCTTCAAATTTAAAATGCTTTTTATCTAGAAAACTTCTTATATTGTTATCTTCATCAATTGTAACAACCGTTCCATCCATCCAGCTTTCATACTTTGCAACCAACGCCAAACTTGGGTAAGGGTCTTCTACAATTCTTTTAAGAACTGCATCTTCAAATATTAAATCTGATTCTAGCAATAATGTATCTTCCTTAAGCAAATAATCCCTTGCTAAGTATAATGAACAAATATTATTCGTCTTGTAATATATATCGTTACTTACATAAATGAGTGGTGTTTTTACTTCCAACGTGGAGATATACTCCTTCAACTCCTTACCTTTATACCCAATAACAATAATTATACTCGATAAGTTTAATTGATCTAATTGATTTAACATTCTCTCAATCATTGTCACTTCATTAACCCTTACCATACATTTGGTATTATCATTAGTTAAGTCTTTAAGTCTCTTGCCCATTCCTGCTGCTAAAATTATCGCTTGCATTTCATTTTTCCTCCTTTATATAGGCTGTAAATAAATGATGAGTAGCACGTTTATCTTCTGGTGGCAACTTCATATAATCACCAAAAACACTACGCAAATACGCATCATATCCAATTGGTACATAAAACTTAAAATTTTCAAAATCAACAAGCTTTCTTTCAGCAAAATACTCCTTTGGCACTGGTTTATTTAATTTGGTCCCCATTACAACACAACAAACTTTTTGAGCTTCCTCGTATGAATAAGATTTTGCATTTGTTATCATTTTGTTTACCAAAAATCCAACTGTAACTGGACTAACAATAATTCTCCCTATAAACAAAACTAAATTATTTACAAACGAGTTTCGTTTAGAAATTTTAACTACTTTAAAATCAATAAATCGTCTCAGCATAATCTGCTTTTTTAGAAGAGACAAATCATCATTGATACCATCAATAGGAAATATATCAATATTTATGCCCAATTCGTAATTAATTCTAGCATCCTCAATAACCCTTGTAGTAGTATCCATAACCTTGCCATATCTATACAAAAATTTTTTATCAATTTCGTAAGATACAAATTTATATCGACTTTGATTTTTATTAAAACTTTTTGCAAATTTCTCATAATCAGGTCTTGGCATACAAATATCAATATCATCATCCCAAGGTATATAACCTTTGTGCCTTATTGCTCCTAATAGTGTTCCATACGTTAGGTAATACTTTATTTCATTCTTTTCACAAAAAGAATGGACTTCATTTAAAATCTCTAATTGTATTTCTTTCAATTGTTCACTGTTGACTTTCATTAATCTATCCTCGATTCTTAATAATAGCAATTGCATTATATTTTACCATATATTCTTATATTTTAAAACATTGTTGACCAATTTTAGGCTTAACGCCGTACTCTTATCCTTGCCACCAAAATAGCAATATACTCTTTAAAAACTAAAATAGTTATAAATAGTGCTATTACCAGTACTAATAAGTTTTGAAGAAGGCCTAAGTTAGAGAAAGCGAAGTTTACACATGTAAATAGCAAAGCAAAAACAATCAAAAATTTGTAATCTACTTTTATCACTAATTCTTTATTTAGCATACGGATTCTTAAAACTATATTTACCAAAAAGCCCATCAACAAAGAAATATTTGCAGCCTGTAGGCCCCATATACCAATAAAAGCATTTATTATAATAACATTCACAATACTAGAAAATAAGGTTGTTGTAAATATACCAGTAGTTTTCTTAATAGCTCCAAATATACTCCCAAGAAAAATGCTTACAAAGGATGCTACCGTAGCTAACAAATATAAAGGTATAACTGCTTTGGAATTAGCATATGTTTCATTGACCATGTAAGGAAATACAATATATATAACAGGTAAAAGATTTAAAATACCCATACAAAGAACTTTTATATATAAAT
>JAAZCB010000477.1 GCA_012513545.1 Clostridiaceae bacterium | reverse complement strand
TTAATTGTAATCAAGCCGCAGAACAGACACATGTTCATAGAGCTGCAAAGAAGCGCCGGTTGGTTCTCAACCATACTGTCTGTCTTTCCGCTTATCCAGGGGGTAACCACAACCGGAGTACAGGGCATTTTCCGGAGAACTCCCTGGTTTGCCGCCGTTGCTGCTGCAACTATCGGATTTGCAAGACTGCTGCACATACCAAATGGAAGTATATTGTAAAAGGGTTTAAAATCCATTATATTAAGCTGTGCCTTTTCTTTAATATAAACTCCATGACTGATAGGAAGTATCAGTCTGCCATCCATACTGCCCCAGGTACACTCAGTCATTGCGCCCATAACAACATAGCTGTCCCCGGCACCTATTCCTCCTAAAGCCTGGAGTCCCAATTTACCTGCTATTTTTCCAAGTCCCATTATACCCCCTCCTTCAAAATCTCCTTCTCCAACCTGGTTAGGCTGATACCGGAAAACCCCCTTCTAAGTATGCTTTCCGCCACGTCAAGCCTGATAACAATCAAATTCTCCAATACACCTTTTATTTTAAATACTTTACAGTACTTTGCTCTCTCTTCATCAATTACAATACTTTTTATGGTTCCGTTTTTGTTAAACTCGCTCTTTGGTGAAAGACATTCAACATCTTCAGGAACCATAAGCCAATAGACCTCCTGCCTGGATCTTTTAATGTCCGCAAGAAAAATAGGTTTGAAAAAAATTTTTTTATCATATTTAGAGAGTATCTCTTTCAGCTTGTCGGAAACAAGAGGTACGGGACTCTCTATAAAGTCAACATATTCCACGCTGCTGTTTTCTTTTATTTCAAACTGCACAGCAAGCCCATCCATCATATGTACATTTTCCTTACTAATCATATCCCTGTCTAAAGTTTTTAATATTCCAACCGGCTCAACCGCATTAGGAATTGTATTATCCTGGGAAAGTAAAAAATAATCCATCGCCGCCTCCGCTAACGCAACCATTTAACAACCTTATACTGTCTTTCATCCAAATCCAGAAGGTTGGCATCCTTCTCTGAAAAAACCGTATTCTCCAGGTTGGCACCTGTGAAATTGGTACCTTTAATGTTTGCATCGATAAATACAGCACCCCTTAAATCAGCTGACTCAAAATCTGCGTCTTCAAGATCTGCCCCCTTAAAATTTATTCCTTCAAAGCCCGGCATTTCCCATGAAGACCTGCCACATACCCCGGCAGGGCCCTCTGCTCTGTAAAAATGTGCTCCCTTTAGTTTGCATTGACTAAAATCAGTCCCATATATAATTGAATTACTAAAGTCTGTCCCCTCAAGTATTCCATGATTGAATTTTGCGCCAACAAGTATACATTCCGACATGTTGCTTTTTGAAAGATTACTCTTTCTAAAATCTGCATATCTGAAATCAGCCTCTTTATAATTTCCATCAGATAAATCTAGTTGGGTAAACACTTCATAAGAATACTCATCCTCAAGCTTTTCCTCCAAAAACTCCTTTATTTCTTTGGAGTCTTTTATCCTTCTGTCTTCCTTGTATACAATTTCACTTGTATCCCTGTATTCCCCTACCCTTATCTCAAATTCCTCTTCTCTTTGTATTTCCATGTACTCTTTTATACGCAAGGCTTCAGGCATTGCATATCTTGCCAGGCTTTTTACATATTCATTGAATTTTTCCGCTTCTTTGAGCTTGATCCTTTCGATGTCCGAACCTACAATATTACCAATATATAGTTTTGTGAAGTCACCAAGCTCATTTCCAAGTTCCTCCAGGAATCCGAACGCCCAACTGGCTTCATAGCCTGCATGACACTCCCTGAGGTCTAGAAACCAGTCTTCATTAAATGCTTCTATCAGCATACAATAACTTCTTTCCAACAAGGCTGTTCGAAGCATAGAGTAAGTTATAAACCCTATTTTACCCTTTTCCCCGGATGCCTGCATCTTTTTGATTTCAATGCAGATATTCCTGAAGGAGTCAAGGAATGCAGACACAAGCCTGCCTTTATTCTCATGAAAATACTTATCAAGAGCAAATAGTTTCTCATTTATCTTCGGTTTTAAATAGGTTTCAGTAAAATGCGTTATTGCGTCTTCCCTTTTCACTTTTTCCTTCCACCCTTTACTTAGATTTCATACCCTGTTCCTTAATTTGTTTTGACCTCATCACCTTCAATTTTAATTATACTTGTTGCACCGTCCATAATTATTTTACTTTTCTGGCAATTCAAACTAATACTGTCTTTTGCTGTTATTACAATATTGGTTCCGGCGCTTATCGTCAGATCTTCCTTGGTTGTAATCTTAACAGGTTTTGCGCTGTATATCTCAATTCCCGAATCTTCACTTAACTTTATAAATGTCTCTCCGTCTTTTGCCGATATCAGTATTTCTTTCTCACTGAACATAAGCTCTTTTCCTGCCTTTGTCCTGAAATACTTTATGTCGGGATTGCTTACCTTGTTATTTTCCGAGCCTTCAGTATCCTTTCTTACAGAACAACTGGCAACAGCATCCTCTTCTCTGCTGCTCGGGAAATATACCATTACATGGTCTTTTAATTCCGGCATGCAGTACCAACCACTGTTACCTTCAGCGGTATAGCCGGTTGAATACAGAAACCACCATGCCTCTCCGGCACTCTGCTTCTCATCTATCTCAAGGTGGACCTTAATCTTATCTTTTTCTACACCTATTACTTCGCCTTCAATAGATAAGCCAATAATTCTGTCGTTACAAACCAATCTCTGACTCAATCCATTTTTAGGAGCAAGAAAGTAAGTATAATTTAATACCCCACCCTTTATATGTGCTTGCCATTCATAGACAAAAAGGCTTATGTTCCTGAATTTTAATTTACTTCCAATATCCATTATACAATCTTTTGAATCCACTTCATAGTAAATAAAATCATTAACATCTACCTTAGGACTTCCACTCTTACTGTTTTCTGATAAAACTTTATATTTCGATATATTTTTTCTAACCCTGTAGTTGTCTTCTTCAAGAGTTCCTTCAGACTCAACCTCAGTTATTCCAAATTGAAATCTTGGTTTATCCGAAACATGGTCAGGCACCAGACCTGCATTAAATCGTGAGGCCATCCTTTTTAGAAACTCCCAATCAGTTTCCTGATACTGCAAAGTCAATTTCTCAAGGGTTTTTCCTTGAGAAGCGGAATCTTTATAGTCAGCCTCATATTCTGATATAACCTCTCTAACCAGTGCATCATATGTCATCTGGCTATTCTGGAAAGAACGGTTTTTGAGTTTAACATCAAGACAGTAGGTTCGGGAAACTGCTTCGACCTGTATGTAGTAAATGTCCTTTACATTTTTTATTTCCACAT
>JAAZCB010000476.1 GCA_012513545.1 Clostridiaceae bacterium | reverse complement strand
ATTCACTTTGTCAACATCATAAAGCTTTACATTAACAACCTCAAACTTTGAAGTAGGAACATTTTTACCGACGTAATCCGCCCTAATAGGCAATTCTCTGTGTCCCCGATCTATCAGCGTTGCAAGCTGTATCATCTTTGGCCTGCCAATATCCATTATTGCATCAATAGCAGCCCTGACAGTCCTTCCTGTATATATTACATCATCTACCAGAATAATTTTTTTTGCATTAATAGAGAAATCTATTTCTGTTCCATTAATGATAGGATGTTCTGCCAGAAGGCTTAAATCATCCCTGTAAAGAGTTATATCAAGAATTCCGACAGGAACTTCCTTACCTTCAACTCCCTTTATTTTTTCGGCTATCATCCTTGCAAGAGGAACCCCACGGCGCTGGATGCCTATCAAAACAAGATCTTCAACGCCCTTGTTCTTCTCAATTATCTCATGAGATATCCTGGTAACTGCCCTGATTATTCCACTTTCGTCCATTATCTCAGCCTTATCCATTATCTTGTACTCTCCCCATGATATTTTAAAAACAAGTCTGTCAACAACCGGGCCTCATTTATTGCGTATACAAAATTAAAAGCTTCCTACCAGACGGCAAGAAGCTAAGAGCACATGTTTATAAAATCTATGACTTATTTCTTTAGTTCCTACCTTTTTAGCCTCTCTGGACTGAATTAAAGGTTACTTATTAAGTTATTTTTAATGTTAACACATAATAAGTCTAATGTCTAGTGGTTTTAAACAAAATAAATTTCCTGTTGTTACTTCCTTGTTTTTATCCTTGGCTGACTTGTTAAGTTAACTCCAAGTATACCACCTATACTTCCTGACAAAATACCGATGATCAGCATCATTGCAACGTGTCGGTCTATTGAAAAATTCCTGAAAGCAAGGCTGCTTAAAAGAAAAAGTACACCCATATAAATCACACCAATAACTGCGCCATTGAGCCAACCTCTGCTTTTCATATTTTTTGCTGCAGTCCAGCCTGCAATTATCATACTTAATAAAGTTGTTATTATCACAGCCGTTGACATATATTTTTCCGGAAAATCAACAAAAGTCAAAATGTATGCAAATAGAGCAAAGATAGGTATGGTAATTAAATAGGATATAAGAATTCCCTTTGCTACGGTTACAATATTTGCATGCTCATTGATTATGTTTCTTGCCGCTTGGCTTTTATTAATCATAATAAACCCCCATAGACTATTTGATTTATATATTAATAATTCTATTATGATGAATTTTATGATAGAACAAGAATTATATTAAGACATTAAGACAAGGGGGAGGTTAGCTTGAAATTTATTGATTTTCATCAATTCTCCTGTATCAGACACTGTCATGGTTGTTCTCTTTTCTATTTATTATATTTTATTATGTTTGCATCTAATTTCATGCTTATGTAATGATTATCATCATCCACTAACCAACCCATAGAATTAATACAGTTATTTTCCAGGTGAAAGATAAAGTATCTTTCATTTTCACCGTAATAATAAGTTTCTTCATTAGTATTTTCATTTTCATAAACATAATCTGGACTTCCATATGCTTCCAATAAGTCCTCTTTACTGGAGTTTATTTTTATACCTTTAGAAGAAGACCCTTTATAATAATTTGATACTTTCAGGTTCTTCACTTTGTTATTTATATCCACTCCAAAATAACTTATAATTGAATTATCTGTATATGCCCTATCTTCAAAGCTTTCTCCCGAGTGATATATTTGAGGTTTTCCGTATTTATTTATAACATCATTCTCTTCAATATCTACAGGTAATCCGGCAAAAACAAATTCTTTTCCCTCTAAAAAATCTTGTACTGAAAAAGTCTCATTTATTCTTACATTAGCCTCATTTTGAGTTTCTGAATTGTTATCTGGTTTATCTTCTTTATAAATCTCAATCTGTTTTATACTTGCAACAAAATTATCCTTCATATCTATAATTAAACTGTTGTATCTCAATACTAAAACAGCTAATAATATAGCTGCAGTTACTGGAAATACCGTCTTACATACAGATTTATTTCTATTAATAATAACAGTAGCTTTAGTCAAAATTGTATTTTTACTGTATCTGCTATTATCTATACTCGCCATAACATTGTCTGCTATGGTATGTTTTCCTTCTATATCCTGCCTGAAATAGTTTTCGGTATAAGTAAGAAAAATAATTTTTTTAGCACACCTATCACACGTCTTGACGTGCTCTTTAAATTCTTCTGTTTCAGCGTCCGGCAACTGCCCCTCATTATAGGCTATTATATAATTGTTATCATATTTGCATTTCATCTATATCACTCCTTTTTTAATCAACTGATCCAATTTCTCACATAATATGTTTTTTGCCCTTTGTACTTTCATTCTTGCAGCGTCCTGGGATATATTCATTATATGCCCTATATCTTTATATGCTAAATCATGAAAATATCTTAAACATACTGCGGTTTTTTGCTCAAAACTTAAGCTGTTAATAAGCTTAAAAAATTGTTTTCTGTTATCTTTGATCTCGAAAGCAATTTCTGGAAGATCATTTAAATCACATTGCACATCTGGAACTTCATCGTAAGAACATGTAGAATGTTTTTTCTTTTTATAGCTATTATTAGAAACATTAATAGCCATTTTGTACAGCCACGTTGTAAAAGCCCATCTATCGTCATATTTGTAAAGTTTATTATAAGCTCTTATAAATGTTTCCTGACACAAGTCTTCTGCATCTTCTTTTGAAAATGTTATTTTATACAAAAAGCAATATAATTTATATTCATATTTATGTACTAGTTTAGAAAAAGCTTCAGTATCACCTTTTAATGCTTTTTCAACAAGAACAGCGTCAATATTTTTTTGTTTATATAAATTCATTTTATCCAATAGCCATATACACCTCACTTTCACAAACTTACAGGATTATATTATCAATACACAATTAATATATTGCTGTAAATTATACTTCATTAAATTATACAGTCTAGCATGGATAAATGTAACGATAAAATTATCCTTGAACAAAGACAAAAGATAAGAGAAAAACAAATTCTAATGTTTTTCT
>JAAZCB010000475.1 GCA_012513545.1 Clostridiaceae bacterium | reverse complement strand
ATCCAAATTACAATATTAATTGCTGAATGAAAAGATTACATAAATGTTAATAATTTTGTCAAATATAAAAAACGAAAAATTAATTGGTAAAATAATAAAACAGGAGTGAATAAAATGGAACTTTGGTATACTGAATATCAGACATCCGGGGTAGGAATTACCTGCAAAACGAAAAAGACTTATCATACAGAGAAAACAGAATTTCAGGATATGGCTCTTATCGAAACCGAGCAGTTCGGAAGAATGCTTGTACTTGATGGAACTGTTCAGACCACTATTTTTGATGAATTTGTTTATCATGAAATGATAACCCATGTACCTTTATGTACACATAAAAATCCCAAAAAAGCTTTGGTTATAGGCGGTGGAGACGGCGGTGCCATCAGGGAAATAATAAAACATCCAACAATTGAAAAGGCGGTGCTTTGTGAAATTGATGGAAGAGTTGTTGAAATATCAAAGCAATACCTTCCTGAAATAAGCTGTACACTAGATGACAAAAGGGTTGAAGTCAGAATAGCTGATGGTATTAAATATGTAAATGAGCACAAGAATGAATTCGATGTAATAATGGTTGATTCTACAGACCCGGTCGGACCAGCTGTAGGGTTGTTTGCAATTGATTTTTACAAGGCTATATATGAATCTTTAAAAGAGGATGGTATTTTTGTGGCTCAAACAGAATCACCATTCTTTCATAAGGACCTTATAAAAAATGTTTTTAGGGATGTTAAGTCACTTTTTCCTGTAACACGCTTGTATACATGTGCTATACCTACATATCCAAGTGGATTCTGGAGTTTTACATTGGGTTCAAAAAAGTATGACCCCCTTGAAACAGATATCGCAAAAATACCTTCACTAGATACAAAATACTACTGCCCTCAAATACATAAGGCTGTATTTGCACTTCCTAAATTTGCTGAAGATCTGGTTAAGTAATTTGTGGAAATGAAGCATTAAGACAAGCGTAATTAATTAAAAATGAGGTATGTATTATGAGTTTAAAAGATGGAAGTTTCACGCTGCCTGTAAGATTTATGGGAAGTACTGAGACTTACGCTGAAGCATCCATTATCCTGGTCGGTGTACCAATGGATTTTACATGCAGCTTCAGGCCCGGAACAAGGTTTGGGCCTCAAAAAATCAGGGAAGTATCTATAGGTATTGAAGAGTACAGTGTTTACATGGATAAATCACTGACGAATTATAAGTATTATGATTCGGGGGATCTTGACCTTCCCTTCGGAAATGTTGACAAAAGTCTTGAGATTATTGGAGCTGCCGCAAAGGAAATTACAGAAGACGGGAAGTTTCCGTTATTTGTGGGAGGGGAGCATCTTATAAGTGTTCCTGTTATTAAAAAGGTTCATGAAAAATATGGAGATGAGCTTATTGTTCTTCATTTTGATGCTCATGCAGACTTAAGGGAGGGTTACCTTGGCTGTAATAACTCACATGCATCAGCCATAAGAAGACTTATTGATTTTATGCCGGGAAAAAATATATATCAGTTCGGTATAAGGTCAGGAACAAAAGACGAATTCGAGTTTGCTTCAAGAAACACAAATATGTTCAAGTTCGAGGTTATAGAACCATTGAAGCAGATTATAAAAGGGCTGT
>JAAZCB010000474.1 GCA_012513545.1 Clostridiaceae bacterium | reverse complement strand
TACAAATGCACACACCTAATGTAGTAATCGTTTGACATTAGACAAATCGTTCAACCTTAGGGGGGAAATCGTTGAGCATTTGACTCCCTCTCTAGTAGGACCCTGAAATGTTTCCTTATACCATCTGCCTTGAGGATACAAAAAAGATGCCAATTGAACCTAGTGGGGCCTTGGTGGCAGTGTTTATTTTCAATATTTTTTTCTGTTAATTCTAATCCAAAAAGTATTTCCTATATTAAATTGCGGTATTCTCTTCTTCCATCCATAATGGCGTATATAATAACTGTATTTTCTTCCTTATTAAATTTATAAAATACAAGATGCCTTTCAACAATTATTACTCTGTAACCCTGTTTTTTTAAAATTGAATATCTCGGTGTACTTCCTGACTCTGGAAATTCTTGCAGATTATTGATTGCTGTTTCAATTTTATCTAGATATCCAAGTGCAATATCTACATCTCCGGAATCATCCGCTATATAGAATATGATTTCACGAAGCTGTTCCTCTGCCTTATCTGTTCTCAGAATATTGCACTTCATACATTCTTCCTTTCCAATAAAGATGCACGAAGTTCGTCAAATGCGTCCTGCATCGGCGCCACTCGGCCGGATTTTACATCGTCTTCCGCCTCTGCCAACGTTTTCAAAAGCTCCAATTCAGATTTCATCCGATAGTAATCCTGAAGTCCAAGAACTGCTGTGTCACCACGCCCATTTACTGTAATAATAACAGCTTCCCTTGTTTCCTTGCACTGCTTGGATATTTCGCTGTAATGACTTCTTAAATCTGCTGACGGTCGGATTACTTTCTCCATGGTATCACTCCTATTCCCAACATTTCTTCATAGTCATATTGTATCTCAATATGACTATATTATCAATAAATATTCAGCGTTTCATATTCTGCATGGTTTTTGGGTTAGATCGGTTATCCAATATGGTATTTAACGGCTTTTTTGCTCTATTTTTCCATAAACCTTGCTCCCGATGATATTTTTGAAGGCCACAGCGTCTGTATATACAAAATTCATATAATCCCCCATACGAAATCCCCTTAGCGATATAGTCAAAAAACAAGCATACCCTGTTCATCATAGTTAAACATAGGGCCCCAGGCTACTTCCCAATAATATCCGTCATGGTCTGAGAAATAGGCGTGGTATCCTCCCCAGAAAACATCCTGAGGTTCTTTTACAATAACTACGCCAGCCTTCCTTGCAATTTCAATTATTTCATTTACCTCGTCCTTTGTCTTTACGTTATATGCCAGGGTAATTCCGGCAAAACCCGTACCCAACGGCAGCGGATTATCAGATGAAATATCTTCTGTCAAAAGGGATAGAGGATATAACTCGAATTTTGTCCCCGGCGTATTAAAAAAGATTACTCGAGGGCTGTCCTCAATTTCTTCTGTCTGAAATCCCAGACCGTCTCTGTAAAATTGGACTGAGCGTTTCATATCACGAACGCCCAGACAGATACAAGTTATTTTATTCATGATTTCCTCCTGATTATTGCCGAAAATACGATCATTCACATCGTTAGAATAATACTTTAATTCCCCCGAATTCGGGAGAATTATGATTCACTCTATGCTTTTCCGATTATTTAATTCTTTTGCGTTTTTACTTGTTATTACTTTTTTGCCTGTAGTGTCTTCAAGTTGTTTTCTTGCAGCATTGGCAACCTGTCCGCCTTGTCGGGCCACTGTTTTATTTTCCTCAAAAGTCACCGGTTCCTTTTGTTTTGAAATTTCCGTAGTTGAGGCTTCTGCCAACATATTAAGCACCAACTCAAGGTTAGTCATATTATCCCGTAAGTTCTCTTTTTTCAAGCCTTTAAGATTTTTATATTCTTTCGTACTCAGACTCGCCCATGCTTTTGTAATCTCATCTGTTAAGATTGCGTACTCAAGACCCTTTTTCACCCCTCGGCTATCCCATTCATCAGTTAATTCTTTTCTGATTTCGATTGTCTTTAACCTTTGGTCAATCCATTCTTTGGAGTACCCTTTTTTTAGATATGTAGTTAAAGCACGATCAATAGCAAGTTCAGGATCTGCAGTCTCATCAATTCTTTCGCTGCCGACCATTGCCAACCAAATTTTAAACGGCTCAGCTTTGGGCGAGGGAATTGATTGAATTAATCGTAAAAGCTGCTCTGTATCAGCTACATCTGTCATGCGCATTTTGCCGTCTGTAGCAACCATTTTCAAACCGTGACAATTTGTCACGGTTTCATTGCCTTCTCTTTTTAATCGCTCTTTCAATTTACGCCAGTAAGATTGGACGTCGACACTTTCTGTTAAGACACCCACTACATCTACAATTGAAAAATACCATTTTTCTTGTTCTTCGTTCCATACAACTCGGACTCTCTTATCTTTAAATAACTTAATTGAATTTTCTTTATCCATTATGACTCTCACCGCCTTCTACATTTAAATAACCCCGTCGAATTCGATTGGTTTACTTTCGATAGGTTTAAAACAAATCATATATACATATTACCAAACGTATGTTCTCTTTTCAATATATATTTGTCAATAAATTTATTGATATCGGACCAACAGACCTGTGCCTTGAAGCAAGTAGTTAAAATCTTCCTCAGTTAAAATATCAGACTCATTCTTTATGTATGGGTAAAATTTTACTCCAATCCTTTTTAAATACATTATTCTGCAGTATCTAATGATTTAAGCACTTTCAGGGCATCATTCAAAGCTCTGACATCATGAGTCCGAATGTAGTCCACCCCCTTGTAACTTAAATAAATCTCTGTCGCCAAAGTCGCCGGTCCTCGTTCAGCAACTGTTCGTCCACCCACGATCGCCCCTAAAAACGATTTGCGGGAAACCCCGACCAGCATCGGTAGATTAAAGTGGTCTTTCAAGCGGTACATATTTTTTAAAACATGGATGGAAGACTCCGGGTTGGATCCTAAAAAGAAGCCCATCCCGGGATCAAGGATAATTCTATCGGATGAAATACCTGCATTTTGTAGTGATTTTAGGCGTTTTGTAAAGAACTCTAGCATTTCAGCAAATACTTGCTCCGGTTTGGTCTCAACAACTGTGGCCGGCCCCAAACGCTGGACCGAATGCATAACTATGAGTTTGCAATCGGATGCCGCCAATTCGGGATAAATTTCGGGATGCGGAAATCCCTGAATATCATTTATATATTGGACTTTTCTTTGCAATACATATCTTTGAACCTCGGGATTAAAAGTATCAACCGAAATCGGAATATTCTTAGCAAACAGGTAGTCAATCACCGGTCTTAAACGGTCGATTTCTACTTGGGGCGGAATCGCTTTGGTCGCAGGATTGCTGGAAGCGGCCCCTATATCAATAATCGTAGCGCCGTCTTCGATAAGCCGCCGTGCTTTTTCCAAAGCTTTGTCCGATTTCAGATAAAGTCCGCCATCAGAAAAGCTATCCTCGGTAATGTTTAAAATGCCTAATACTTTTGGTGTTAATATCCTCATTAAATCAATCCTTTCCTAAAAATCATTTGCGCCATGTTTTCTTTTATAAAATTGCTTCGATCTGTTTTTTGCTTTTTTATCCAATATTTCACTCGAAAGCATGCGACAGGGGACGGTTCTCTTTTGTCGCATTATGTTCTAAATATTATGTCTTTACTTATCCCCAGCAACAATGCCAGATTTCTGGCTGAAAGATCAGTTTTATTTTTGACCTCTTTAATTATAGAGTTTCTCATTCTTCTATCCTGACAGGTCTGCAATTTATTAAGATCATAATCATATTGATTCAAACGCCTTCTCTTCGATATATTTTAGCCAAATTTTAACATATGCAAAATAATACGACAATAGAGTGCGACAACGGAGAAGAACGAAATCGCTAACGCGATGGTTTTAGAAATACGTTCGCTGTGATATTATTTGTATATACTCCCTCTTAAGCTTTCTTTTTTCTTCTTTAAGGATTTCCATCTAATCACCTTCATCACTAAATCTAAATACTGTAAATGTATTACTAGCCCTGTCATTTTCAAAAATACCGAATGTCATCTATAAAATGCCTCAAAAAAGCTGGTCAAAAAATGCAGTTTTCGGGCCTGTTTTTTGCTCAATTTTTGCTTCAAAACCACTACATGTAGTGGTTGACCAGCCTTATTTGCCCTTTGAACCACTATTCGTCATCAGAATTATACTCTCAACGTGGAACGATAGGCTCATCTTGATGTCTTGATTCTATTTAATTATTTTTCCGTTCGCTGTGATAGGTCGATAGTAGATTTTATGGGTGCTCTCATTCAAGGGAATAGTTCAATAATTTTTATTCGTTC
>JAAZCB010000473.1 GCA_012513545.1 Clostridiaceae bacterium | reverse complement strand
GCAGAGGATGCATTCACTCTGAGTGACCTTTTCATACAGAAATGCGAGCTATTAAGTGACCCAAGCAGGGTTATAAACCTGCAGTTCAATATGGTTGCAGACTATACTGAACAGGTAGCTAAAATACGAAGTAAGAGTTACCCTACCAAACTAATAGCAGATGTATCTAGTTATGTCCGCCATCACCTTTTCGAACCTATAACTGCTGAAGATATTGCAAAAGAGCTTTTTATCAGCCGCCCATATCTGTCTTCACGTTTTAAAAAAGATACCGGATTTACACTCACTGACTTTATACTAAATGAAAAAACAGATGAAGCAAAACGATTGCTTCACTATACCGATAAATCAGTTGCTACTATCGGTCTTTATCTCGGGTTTTCTTCACAAAGCCATTTCTTCAGAGTCTTTAAGAAATACTGTGGTATGTCACCTAAGGAATACAGAAAAGAGAGCATGCAGTAACAGACATCCGTGCTTTGATTAAATATTCATTTAAGCATATTAACATATGTATTTATTTTAATTTATTTCAATTTATTTAAATTTATCCCCTTGTTATCTCAAGCGTAGTTATATCTACCAGATTCTCAGGAGTTATGGAGTAGTAATACCATAAGCCGTCCAGGTCATTGTATATGAGATTGAAGTTAGATCTATTTGTCAGAGTTATACTCCCACCATCAACATACTCCACTATAAATACATATCCGTCTTCAGGCCTGATCTGTAAGCGGCTGCCTACTGGCTTGAAATATACATGCACTATAGGTTCTGCCCAGTCTTCCGGTTCCAGCCCTATATCCGTATATGCATAATCTCCCCATGTCCTGCCATAATAACCGGTATCAATAAATTGCTGATGCATAAGATCTATAAATCCAGTCGTAATCTCTTCAAATGTACTTCCTAATGGTGATAAGGGTATCAGTTCATCTCCATTGTAAAGAAACCATAATTGGTCTTCTGTTGACCAGATAAACGCTCCTTCATCGTGTTGAGGCTGTATTTCTACACTTAGAAAACCCTCACTTACTAATTCTTCCAGTCTTTGCTCATCTGTAGTGAAACCGCTAAAGATATCTCTGTCTGTTGATTGTCTGGTCATTGAATACAATGTGGTTACATTGTTTAGAACACCAACAGTTGCCCTGTCGGCAGCTATTCGGGTGTTTTCAATCAATCCGCCTACTAATGGTATAGCAATTGCTGTAATAATTGCCAGTATAACTATTACTGCAATTAGTTCTGTTATGGTAACCCCGTTCTTTTTTCTTAATATCCCCATAATTGACCTTTTTAAATTAATAATCTTCGGCATTTATTATAGCATGTCTTGAATAATATTAATAAATATTTACTAAATACTATACAACCTATGAATTACCAATTAATCTCTATAACGATTTTCAATTATGATATAATCAAATCACAAGAAACCTGCCAAGTACATTTCACAGGGGGAATCATCACAACATGCAAACAATTTGGACAGAAGAAAAACTAAACAGCCTGCTGACAACACCTTCAGAAAAACTTATTGAAGACATCAAAAAGATCGAGGGCGATATTATGGTTTTAGGCGCAGGCGGCAAAATGGGCCCTACCCTGTGTTTACTTACCAAAAACGCTATCAGTGCAGCTAGAATAAATAAAAAGGTTATTGCCGTTTCCCGTTTCAGTGATCCCATCGCTACCAAGCTTCTTACGGATAATGGCGTTGAAATAGTAAGTGCTGACCTGTTAGAGGACAATATACTTGATACTCTT
>JAAZCB010000472.1 GCA_012513545.1 Clostridiaceae bacterium | reverse complement strand
TCACGCTATATGAATAGCGTTTTTCGATGTATTTTCCATACTTTTTATGGCTGAAATCTGCATATTTTCGTTGTTTTTAGCTGTCCTATTTTTATTTGCAGGATTTCTTGGCACCGTTTTGGCACCGGGATGCATCTCTTAAGCAAACTGAATTTTTCAAGTGTTCGTCAAATTGGAATCTGTCTTTTCATTACTATAATAAAGCAGATGCCCAAACAGTAATTAAAGCATCATATACGCCATGTGCAATTATTAAGGATAAAGTAGAGCAATTTTTAACTTTTAATCTACAAAAGCAAAAAAATACTCCTATACATGTTGTCATTAACATTTGAATAAGATTGCCGCTGAATAAATGAAATACACCGAAAAGAACAGATGAGCCAATAATGGCTATCATATCCTTTTGACTAATACGGTTGATTTTTTCATAAATAAATCCTCGGAATACAAATTCTTCAACAAAACCAACTGCAAATATACAATAGAAAAATTCATAAACAAATTGCCATAAGTATTTATATCCTTTGCCACTATCGACATATTCACCAAAACCAAATAGATGAGGTATTAGTGTTAGTATAAATGACATTGCGATACCTATTAGAACGCCCACAATCATTTGTAAGCCAAGTTTGCTTTTGCTAAAGCCATAATTTACTAACTTATCTTTATTAACACGCATTACAACTATAGGAATCAATGCAATTAACCAATAAATCAAAAGCATGCTTACCATTCTTAGTCCTAAAGGTAACGACATCAGTACAAACTGATAAAATGCTACTACACCATACAACCCCAGCATAGAACCCAAAAATCCTACTATCAAACTAATCCATTCTTTTCTCTTGCTCATAATTTTCTCCTCTGAAAATTCAAATTTTTCTCTCTGCTACCAATTCAGCAATTCTTTAATTGCGTCATTGTTTTGCCTTACCATAATTACAAGAACTAATCCTACAACTACTGTAGCAGTAAATGTAACAGCTTTGATTATCTTAAAGCCTATAGTTCCTTTTTTTGTTTCATCCATCTTAAGTGTAAAATGACTCAAAATACCAAACAACACAATAAAAGTCATTGTTTTATTACGGACTCTCTGCTGCTTAATAATATCCGATTCAATACCAAGGTATTTCTTCTGCAAGGTCTTAGTAGTTAAGTCCTTCGGTACAGGCACTACATCAATACTGGTAATAGTATGAACCGGAAGGGAAGTAATTTCATTGATAAATCTGTCTGATAGATTGCTAGATAACCCTTTTTCGTGCATAATCTCCAATAATAAAAGCAACTGATATAATCAACAGAATAAATACAGACAAGATATCCCAAACATCAATCACAGGCTCGCCAATCATTTTCGACAACATACTGTTTATCAAAAATGTAAATGGAATTGCAAACAAAAATGTAATTCCTGTTGCCAAAAGTTTTCGTTCCTTAAGTCGATAATACAGAATATAAATTATCCACAAAAGAACAAGTGTAATAATTGATACAATTGCACCAATACGGAATACCTCATTAACCTTTATCAAAATACTTAATATGTACATAAATGGTACAATGAGAATACTAATAGCAACCATCGCCACCAGCACACCTTTCTTTCCCAACAATATAACAGGAAAAGATGCTATCCATGTAACCAAAATAGAACTAAGTACGATAAGTGACCATGTCAGCGTTCCTGAAGTAGCAATATCACATATACAGCATACAAGAATACTAATTACCATTGTAATTGTATATATTGCTGATATTATGGCATTCTTGTTCATATTATTCTCATCTTTTCGTTTCAAGTCAACGAGCTTCTCGTTGACTTTTTCTTCGTAACTATTCATTTCTATCCTCTCTCCGCTTAATAGTTCATTGACCGTAACATCTTTATCTTTTAATGTCCCAATTCCCATCTATTTCTAAAAAGTCTCTTGCTATCTCTTTAGCAAACATCAATCCATCGTCGCTATTTGTAAGAATAATTACATATTTATTTTGCGAAGGATACAGCACAATTAAACTTTGAAAACCGGGATTGATGCCGGAATGCCAATAAGTTTCTCCTTTGCTTTCAGATTCAATGGCAATACCCAGCCCCCAACTATTTACATCATCAATATTCACAGCAGCAGAAAACATTTCCTTTACGGCGCCATCACCACTATAATATTCATTTGTCAGTTCACTGCAAAATGCAGCCATATCTTCATTTGAGGATTTCAGGGTATATGCACAATTTGCTTCTTTTGCTACTATATCATTTGTAACCGGTACGGTAGCAGGAATTGCAAATCCTAAAACCAACATGAGCATTACTTCTATTGGTATAACAGCATAAAAGATTTTTGTATGTTTTCGGGCAAGTACCAAAGATACTCCCATAAATACAGCACATACTCCAAAAGTAATCACTACTTTTGATACCAAAACAAGCAAAAAGGATATATTCACAACAACAGCTATAGCAAAGCACACAATCAGACTGATTTTAGATGAGAAAAATTGTTTTTTTGTTATCTTCCTCAAAACAAAAACAGCCAATAAAAGGACAGTAAAAACT
>JAAZCB010000471.1 GCA_012513545.1 Clostridiaceae bacterium | reverse complement strand
GACGTTTGAAGAAACTGTTGGTGCTGTAGTTGTTGGTGTTGAAGGTTTTGTTGTAGTTGTTGGCGCATATTTATCCATTTGCTTTTTATAGAAATCTGAGCCTGTTTGTTCATACATCTTTTTTGCTACTGCATATTGATCTACTGCCATTTAAATCCCACCTTTCGGGTAAATAAAAAGCACCCTGTTAAGGTGCTAATAAACTTTTAATAAGTTCATATCTATTTGGACATTCTCGTTTAAATAAGTCTGGATAATTAATATATCGCGCTACGCTTTCGGCAAAATCTTCATACCTTTTTTGAGTTCTTTTAGCGTATTCTGTCACCCATGGCACACCATCTTTCTCAACTGCATCTTTCCATTCCAGACTATTGCGTACATCGTATAGAGTATCAAAAGCGTGTGCAGCTTCATGAGGGATAATATATTGTAATTCTCTTAGAACAGCTATTTTGTTGAGTTCTTGTTTTGATAGATTTTGCGTATTCTGTACAAATAAAAACAACCAGGCATCAATATAACTATCTGATCTGGTTGTTTCATATATGTAAATATTATTACTACTGTACATCGCTGAGGCTTCTTCTCTGCCGGGGCATTTATAATCTAGCAAATAGATATTGTTGATGTTCTCTTTCAATTTATCAGGCATCTTCCAGAATATCTTTAGTACATCCATGTTACTTAATATCTGCTTTTCTCTATCAATCGTAAAAGGCTTTATAATGTTAACCTCTCCATCACTACATACAAAAGCATCCTGCACAACACCGTCAATATCGACATTCTCAACAACATCATATGTCAAACATGTTGCATAAGAATTAATTGAGAATAACATTAACACTATTACTAATTTTATTATTGTTTTCATAATTACTCCCTATGATTTGTAATTCCAAGCGCCTCCACTTGTATAATAAGTATTTGAAAATAGTTCTGAACTATAGCGTTCACTGTAATAAATACCTACTCCGTTATTATCATTTAATTTAGCATAGGCTACTTTCATTCCGTTGTCAGAATATATAGTTCCATGAACTTCAGAACCTTTCCCATTTTGTATATTTAAAGTTTTATTTTTATAAACCGGAAACGCAACATGAAATTGATTATAATTACAAGTTGTATCTTCGTCTATCCATCCGTTTGCTGGTAATGCTCCTGGACCATCTTCAAATCGTGGAGAATAGAAAGAATTACCTTTTGCAAATCTTAATTGACATACAACACTATTAATCCTTTCAAATCCTACATGATAAAACGAATTATCGTTATAAGGGTCTGTTTGTGCTGCTCCTTTTACAGTAACAAGTCCTTTGTCGCCGTATATGCTACCACCATAAAAAAAGTTGCTATTCACGTAACTAGCAGCGTTATCGGAACTTGTAAATCTTATCGCAGTCTCACATTGTCGAGAAGTTTTCCACTTAATTTCATTGTAACACACGCCACCGGAATCTCCACCATGCAGCCAAAACGCATCCTTAAATCCAAAAATATTGTCAATCTCTATAGTGTTTTGATATGCATTATCCAATTTTACGGCTGCACCTGTATATGTAGAATAATTAGGAGTAACCGTATAAGAATATCCTTTTAGTGTTTTAATAAATATTCTTTTATCTTTCCCTTCGACATATATTCCATTACCACCTGCTGGAAATTGTAGTACTGCGTAACATTCAAAAGATGAATCGGCAGGCATATTTGTAAAGTCCAACATAGAGTTACAGTTATATGTGCCTCCATCTATTACTACTCTTTGCCCGGGAACCATATTATTAATGATGCCCTGGATTATAGGTGAATTGTCAAACATGCCTGTTTGCAATCCATAATCTACTGTGCCACCTATAACAGTTATAGGACGAATATTACTAAAGGCATATCTTAATTCTTTGTTTAAAACCTTTATATATCCTTCTAACGTACTTGCACTTACATCTTTCCAAATCATCGTTGTTTCACCCTTCCATCAGTACCGATATAGTATATCTTGAAATCACCGGTACCGGAAAATTTTAAATTGTAAAATTCTACGTTGTTTAGAGCATTCAAAGGTATATTTATCTCTACGATTTTGGCTGTTGTTGTGTTTGTAAATGTATGTATCTCTGTCCATGATTCTGATTCTGAATCAATGTTATAATAAAGCTTCATATTGCTATCTGTAGGAAGATAATACAGCACAGGTATAGTTGATATAACTTGTTTATTAAACCCTTGGAATGTCATAGGTGTTACATAATGCCAAGGTGTCGTTGTGTCTGTATCGTTATGAGTTATCATCCTTAATGAAGCATTAGCATATGGCGATGGGCTATAAGCATCAAATAACCTTTCTCCTAGTCTATCATTATAACTTTTAACCATGTTTGGGATCACTACTGAATCACTATCTATTTCAGCATAAAACCATTTATTTTCATCTTCCTTGTAAATATATAATTTTCTTTTCGATTGCGATTGAACTATACTAGGTTTATAGTAATATTTAATGTATATATCGTTTTGTATGCTTGCTAGGCTGTACCCATCATAATAATTAAGCTTTAAATTTATCTTTTTGCTTAAATTTTCAGACTTGCCATCTTTAAATTTATATAATCCATTTATATTTAAGAAATAAACTTCTCGGTCTTTTACCATGACCGCCTTTTGTCCAATACACCCACTATCAATTATCTCAGACAATTCATAATCATTACCACTATTGCCATATAAAATATGACAGGTTTGGTTAGTAAAACAATATACTTTATCATTGCATGCTGCAATAGCTCTACTTGGGCCTCTTGCTCCTGTTAAAGGAATTGTGGACGATAACCATGTAAAAGACCCTAATTCAGTCATGTGTATTAAATTGTCTTTGAGTGCATAAAGCCTATAATCGTCAACACAATAGCGATGAGTGTTTGGTGCGCCTGTTAATTCTGTAACAGTTGTTCCATCCCAGGCATACACATATAAATCTGTAGCTAATACAGTATAAAATGCCGTATCTGTTTGAAAATCCAAGAAAGTAGCATTGACGGATAATGCTGGCAAATCATTTTTTATCGTAGTCCAAGTAATTGTTGAAGCTGTAACATCGGCATATCTCCATTCAACTTTTGATGGAGTATAGCATAATACATGTATCTGTTTGCCTTCCCTTACTCCTAAGGCTAATACTTGCATTCCTATAGTGATAAGAGTTTTAGGATATTTGAATAATGTAAGTGTCCCTTCAGGTTCTTCTTTTACATTTAAGCAATCCTGCGTTTCGTTTGGTGCGATATTAAAGATATTTCCGTACAGGTTTAACCCTCCGTCAAGTGCTAACGGTGAAACATCAATGCCAGATTTATATTGTCCTTTTACTTTTTCAATATATGGCATTATTGCCAACCTCCATATACATTTTTTATAGTTTTAATAGCTTTGTTCTTTTTCAAGTTTTTATCTTCTTCTATCTTTCGCCATAAAGTGTCGTATTCGGATTGCCATACATTTGCAATGTCTGTGTCTATTACTTCGCCTACGCTGGCAAGACGATTTGCAAGACGATATTTTAACAACGAGTGGTATTGCTCTTCCAAGTCAGGTGTCTGTGTTGTTAGGGTTATTTCTGTAGGTGTCGGAAGGAATCTAATTTCTATAATTAATCCTGTGGTATCAATTGCTTCATCATTTACAAGCAATTCAAATTTACCTGGAGTACTGCCGTATTTATAGTAATAGCCTAATCTTGTATCTGTTTTACCGTCTGCATATTCGTATTCAATATAATAATCAGCCGTTAACCATACTCTTAAAGACTCAATATTCTCTATCCTGCAGTTTGAAGGAAGATTGTATTCTAACTGTCCAGATACGGTTAATGTTGTTTTATCTGTAGTGTAGTAATTTGTTAATCTTCCAAGTTTAATATATTCTTCAATATGTATGTCGTTTAAATTCTCCAAACAAAAAGCATCCGGGAAAATGGATGCTGTAGCTCTTGGATATACTGTTCTTGCATATGTTATTATCTGTGCTGCTGTTGCCATGCTATCACCTACTTTGTATAAATAAGAAGAGAGTAGAATTAACTACTCTCTTTTGTGATTGTGTCCTTATGCGAACTTAAGATTGCATCAATTCCGGCAAGTCAGATATAGCTTTAAACGCAAGTGCACTTGCACCAATAGCCGTTGGATGTACATTATCAGTGGTGTTAAGCATTCCTGTATACCATGTTGTGCCTGACGACACAACGGCAGCCTCAAAATCAACATATCTATACCCACTAGCTTTTACCCATGCATTTTTATAAGAATTGTCATTAGTTGGTGTGCTTGGGATAGTTGCTAATATTGGTGTTATACCTTTTTCCAGGCACTTACTAATTACATTTTGTATAACAGTCAACCATGAAGCATCAACTGCACTATCATCAGGGTCATTCATTCCTAAGCACCAAAAGACATATTTGGGTGTCCCATGCTTTAATGCAGCCAAAAACGAAGGATAAGCTTGTACTGAATTTCTTCCTGCGTAACCATCAAGCAACATGTTATCAAAACCCCAAGTAATTACATGATAAGGCCATCTTGTCTCAACATGTGTAAAATACGAATCACCAAAAGCCCAAATCTTTTTCTTATAATCATCACATGACCAAGTAAGTCGACAGTTAGTCAAGTTACTACCACTAGATAACGCAAAGACATCACCATTGCATCCGTCCCAAGCTTGATCTTCCAATGTAAAACTTCCTCCTGATGTACCAAGAATAATAGTTGCCGTTCTGTCTTTGCCGACCTTAATAATCACAGAAATATAATCG
>JAAZCB010000470.1 GCA_012513545.1 Clostridiaceae bacterium | reverse complement strand
TCAGAAAGTTATTGTGGTGAATATGAAAGATTTTACAGTTGTGAAAACACTCAGCGGATTCTCATACCCGCGCAGTGTGGTTCGTGCAGACGAGAACACGGTCTATGTATCAAACGGCAATGGTATTTCGGATAACTATATTTACAGTATCGACCTGACCAGCCTTAAGAAAACAGACTCGCTGGCGCTTTCAACAGGACCTGAGAAACTGATACTGAATAACTCAAAAGTATACGCGGCAATTCCGGGCGGCTTTAATAACGATGGCAACACCGTTATTGAAATTGATCCGAATTCATTTACTGTTGTGAATACTTTCACTGTTGCATCGCTGCCAGTGGATATCACTGCAGACAAAAACAACAATATCTGGGCATATTGTAAAGGTGTTCCGGATTTCTCCAACTGGCCCAATGTCACTTATTCAGGTGCCGGGATAAGCAGGATCGATGTTGCATCAAAGCTTGTCAATACCTTTCCCCTGACAACAATCAGTTCTTCCGGTATAAATAATATCGCTGCAAGCAAAGATGGCAGTATGATATATTATCTCAATGACGGATTGTATTCGATGTCAGTAACAGCAACGGAATTACCGACATCAAAAGTGGTTGACCATATATATTACGGAGTGGATATTGATCCGCAAAACGGCAATATAGTCTGTCTGGATGATGTTGAATCAGAAGCAGTTATTTATGATGCTGCAGGAGTTGAGCTGAAACGGTTTGAAACAGCAAAATTCCCAAATTCAGCTGTATTCAGTTATTGAGCTATCCGGGGAATACTATATTGGGCGATTAATTTGCCGGTCATAATAAAGGCATTTAGTAGAAGCATTAGGAATTCCATTAAACAGACATATTAAGGTTTTTATTGACGCTCTTTTATCAGGTCTTTCACAATGGTTCTTTTATTAATGATGTAGCACCAACAGAAACTCATCGTTATCGCTTCTGTAATAAAAATGCCTTGTTGTAGCCCGTACTTTTGTCGATAATAAACCCGATTTAACTGATAATTGATTGTCTGAATTCTTTGACAAAAGTGATTATATGATAGTTGTCGGATTTATCAATTATGGCAAAGTGTTCTGTTTTATTAATATTGAAAGGCCTTATGTAAATCTGAATTTTTTTCAACTGATTACGCAATTATTGAAAATATATAATACTTTTGAAGCTCGTAATACGAAATTAAAATTAGTAACACGTTGTGGCGGTAGTCAGATTTGGAGTATCACTCGAACAGGAAGCACTTGATGCCTTAGATAATTATACTAAGGACAATAAGATTAAAAACAGGTCACAGGCAATCAATCATCTGATCAACAATCATCTGGTTGAAAAGAAATGGCATTGTAACAATATTGTGGCAGGCTCTATAACATTGGTTTATAGTCATAACAAAAACGATTTGTTAAATAATCTCACTCAAATACAAAATGAATATTATGATGAAATTCTTTCGTCACAACGTTTTCATCTTAATCATGATTTATGTATGGAAATAATTGCGGTAAAAGGTAAAGCTGCAAAACTAACTGAGTTATCAGACCATCTTATCTCGGTAAAAGGTATTCATCATGGCAAGTTGACTATGAGTAAGGCAGATTAATTTTTTTAACCCAATAGTAACACGAATAATAAAAACGTAACACAAAATTATTTAATCTTTATAAAATGAAACCCAGATGTATTTCATACACAAACACGTATTTATATAATTATCATTTATGTGGGTTTCATCATACCGTTAAAATCAAAATTATATAATGATGAAAAACAAATCCAAACTCGGATGGATGATTCTGCTTGGATTTATTCCTTTGTTAAACATGTATTCACAGGAATATAATATGATGGATACTTTG
>JAAZCB010000469.1 GCA_012513545.1 Clostridiaceae bacterium | reverse complement strand
ATATTTTTATCTGGTTGATAGCAGTTGCTATTTTTATATTTTTTGATTTAAAGCTGTATGTTTTGTCTTCATGCTTCCCAATTCTACTAGAATCGTGGGCGATTTCACCAGTGGGTTATAAATTTTTTAATTTTTTAGATAACAGTACAAGAAAGGCACAAAAATTAGCGTAATGTTAAGGAGCATTTAACATTAATATAATTTAAAATTTGACTCAAGAACTGTTGCTCTTGTGCTAATTTATTATTATCTATGAAATTTGGTCTATGTCCTTTACAAAAGGAGTCTAAAGTATTAAAATTAAAAAAAGTATTGGAGCATAATTAGTTCCTTTAATAATAATGATAGGTAGGTAATTGGTTAAAAAATGTATAGAAGTGATATCATTAAAAAGATTCAAGAGTTAAAACAGTTAAATAATGCAGTTATTGTCGCTCACAACTACCAAATAGATGATGTTCAGGAAGTCTCGGATATTGTGGGAGATTCTCTGTTACTAAGCCAATTTTGTGCTAAAAGTGATAAGAAATTAATCGTATTCTGCGGAGTCCATTTCATGGCAGAAAGTGCAAAGATCTTATCGCCTGAAAAGACAGTGCTATTACCTGAAAAAGATGCAGGGTGTCCAATGGCAGATATGGTAACAGCAGAGGCTTTACGTAAGGAAAAAAGCAAATACCCCGGAGCAGCGGTAGTTTGTTATATTAATTCATCTGCAGAAGTCAAGGCTGAAAGTGATATATGCTGCACTTCATCAAATGCGGTGAAAATCGTTAAATCTTTAAAAGAAAAAGATATCTTATTTGTGCCTGATCAAAATTTAGCCAATTATGTTGCTTCAAAGGTACCTGAGAAGAATATCATACCATGGAACGGATATTGTTTAACACATCACAGAATTGATGAAAATGATGTAAAAATAGTAAAGGAAGCTCAACCGGACGCAGTAATTGCTGTGCACCCTGAATGTAGGAATGAAATTACGAGTGCAGCAGATTTTATAGGAAGTACAAAACAAATTATAGACTTTGTTAAGGCTTCAGAGAGTACAAAATTTATTATTGGTACAGAAATGGGAATACTTTATACTCTTAAGAAAGATAACCCATCAAAAACCTTTTATTTGCTGTCTAAAGGACTCGTATGCCCTAATATGAAAAAGACAACACTTACTAGTATAGTTAATTCGTTAGTGGAAATGAAGTATCAAATTGAGCTGGATGAAGGTATAAGATTAAAAGCGCAAAAGTCTCTGGAAAGAATGCTCGAAATAAGTTAACCGGGGATTATGCATATTTTATATAAATTGATTAGATATTGGTATACAGTTATTTTATGATTTAGATATTTAAAAGCAGATAGAAATTGTATCTCATAAGTTAGTTAAAAAGTCTTTTAAGTACCAAACCTATAGAATGCCTGCATAATTCTATATATCTAAGGATAAATATAAATCCTTAGTCTGCCTTAAGGGGGAAACCGTTATCTTGGACAACTACAGATATATATATAATTTTGATTTGAAAAATATGAGAATTGAATACCACGATGTCATTATCGTGGGCAGTGGGATAGCAGGAGTGTATACTGCACTTGAAATACCTGAAAGTTATGATGTTGCAATAATTACTAAAGAAACTATTGATATCAGCAATTCTGTTCTTGCCCAAGGAGGAATAGCAGTTTCGCTTGACAAGGAAGATTCACCGGAGCTTCATTTTAAGGACACGATATATGCAGGGGCAGGTCTGTGCGATGAGAAAAGTGTATGGGTGCTTGTCAATGAGGCTGCTGATAATATCAAAGCCTTATGTAAATTTGGTGTCAACTTTGATAAGAAGAGTCGGAATGAATTAAGTCTTACAAGAGAAGGTGCACACAGTAAGAACAGAATTATCCATGCCGGAGATACAACAGGCAAGGAAGTATGTGACAAGCTGATATCGGTTGTAAGGACCAGAAATAATGTTAAAATAAAAGAACGAACCTTTGCAATAGATTTGCTTACAGTGGATAATTGTTGTAAAGGTATTGTTTCATATGACGAAGATAAGCAAGAGTACGTTTTATATGCATCAAATATAGTTATTTGCGCCACAGGAGGCTTTGGGCAGTTATATACAAACACTACCAACCCGGATGTTGCAACCGGAGACGGACTGGCATTGGCATACAGGGCAGGTGCTGAGCTGATGGACCTGGAATTTATTCAATTCCATCCAACAGTACTTTACCATCCAAATAATAAAAGCTTTCTGATTTCTGAAGCTGTCAGGGGTGAAGGCGCGCTTCTAAAGAACATAAAAGGGGAGCGCTTTATGCCAAGGTACCATGAGCTATGTGAGCTTGCACCAAGAGATATAGTTTCACGAGCAATTTTTGAAGAAATGAAAATAACCCAATCAGATCATGTGTATCTGGATATTACTTTTAAAGGCAGGGATTATCTCGAACAAAGGTTTCCAAATATATATAAGACGTGTTTAAGTTATAACATAGATATCTCAAAGGAGTACATTCCTGTAGCTCCTGCGGAACATTACTGTATGGGTGGTATAAAAACCGATGTATTCGGAAGGACTAAAATTGAAGGTTTTTATGCATGTGGTGAAGCAGCATGTAATGGGATCCACGGGGCCAACAGACTTGCCAGTAACTCCCTGCTCGAAGGATTGGTATTTGGTCATAAGATAGGGGACGAGGTTAATAATTATTTCAAAAACAAATTAAAGGAAGAAGCAGATTTATCTTGTATAATAGGGAAGTCCGGACAAGTTTCAAAAGCTATAGATAAGAACCAGATTAAATTTAATATACAGCAAATAATGACGCAGTATGTAGGGATAATACGGAACAGGGAAGGACTTGAAATAGCAAAAAATAAAATTGATGAATATTACTATATGGTACGTGATATGGAAAATAGTGGTATTGCCGATTTTGAACTTCAAAATATTATTCTCCTGTCGAAACTAGTTATTGAGTCCGCAATTGAGCGTGAGGAGAGCAGGGGCGCACATTTTAGATCAGATTTTCAGAAAACTGATAATGAAAAATGGAAGAATAATATTATAAAAAGAAAATTTTAGTATATACTATTATGGAAGGTGGTAATTAGATTTGTTTATATCGGAAATTGACAGAATAATAGTTAATGCAATACGAGAAGACATTCCCTCCGGAGACATAACAACAGACAATATTATAGACGAAAATGCCAGGTCAAAAGCTTATATGATAGCTAAGGATACTGGAGTTATAGCAGGTCTTGATGTTGCAAAAAGAGTATTTGAGCTGTTAGATGATTCAACTGTTTTTGAAAAAATGGTACAAGATGGCCAGGTTGTAAAGTATGGTGATATAATTGCTAAAATTGAAGGTAATACAAGAGCACTGCTAAAAGGAGAAAGGACTGCATTAAATTTGTTGCAACGTATGTCCGGTATTGCTACTAGAACTAAAAAACTAACGGATATTATTAAAAACACAAAAGCCAGACTTGTAGATACAAGGAAGACTACACCCGGCTTAAGAGTATTGGAGAAGTATGCTGTTAGAGCTGGTGGAGGTTATAACCACAGATACTGCCTTTCTGACGGTGTTTTAATAAAGGACAACCATATAAAAGCTGCCGGAAGTCTGACTAAAGCAATAGAGCTTGTAAGGGAGAAGATACCTCACACAATTAAAATAGAAGTTGAAACAGAAAATATTGAACAAGTTCGTGAGGCATTAAATGGAAAAGCTGACATAATAATGCTTGATAATATGGGACTTGACAAGATAAAAGAAGCTGTTAAAATAATAGATGGAAAAGCTTTATCGGAAGTCTCCGGTAATGTCAGTATTGAAAATATTAATGATATAGCGTGTACCGGTGTTGATATTATATCGGTTGGAGGCCTGACGCATTCTGTAATTGCTTTTGACATTAGTATGAAAATTGATTAAAGTACTAGTTGTTAAAGTCGGTAGTAATAAAATTATTCACTAAACAATTTGATAGTAAAGATGTAATGATGACCTGTGGATAAAACAAAAATATATCCACAATTAATTCACATTACTTTTGTTGGCATAAAAAAAATCTTATCAATGTAAGATAAATTAAGCCTTTGAGAGATATTAACCAAAAAAAGATATCCACATTTTTGTGGATATCTTTTTAGTATAAAGCAAATGTTTACCATTTTAATAGTTTACTCAAGTGTCATATCTTTAGCAGAAGCAGGTGGTGAGGCTGCAACTTTTTTTGTTCCTCGTTTAACTTGTTTTGCGTATGAATTGTAGGTACTTTTGTGGAGAAAAGTTTTACTTATTATATTATCGCTCATTTTAACAATTTTATAGGTATCTACCACGTAGCCGGTCATCCCGCTGTTAATGACAACAGTTTTTCCTGACTCCATTGTAGGGTCATCAATGTATTTTACCTGTGGTGGTATGGTTTTGACTGTAACATGAGATAATTCTATTTTCTTTTCAGGCGTTTCATTTGTACCTATTATAGCAAAAGTCAGCTTGTTGTCCTTTGAAACAGAGGCTTCCAACTTTATTGGCCATTTGGTATTGTTTTTGAATTTAAAATCAGTTTCTCCATAAAAAACTGCTGCATCTCTGCCTAAAGCAACATACGATACGGTAAACATATGATTTTTTCTGCTTATTGTTTCTAAATCGGCAAATAGGACAGAATTGTATAAGGTAGTTGATACCTGGCATATACCTCCTCCTACATCATCAACAATTTTACCGGCTATATAAGCATGTGCAGCCTTATAACCGGCTTCTGTAGTCCTAGGGCCCACGTAATCATTAAAGGAGAATACTTCGCCCGGAGCTAGTATTTTACCGTTTATTTTAGAAGAAGCAAGCCGTATATTTACGCCTCTGTTTGCATTATTAACCGAATTGGTATTAAATTTTGTAGATGCTTCAGAAAGTTTATCTCTAAAAAGTACTTTGTCTATATAACTGGCTGTAATTTCGGGCTCAATAAATTCGACAGGCAGTTTTTTTGCTGTGTCTGTTGTATTATTCAAGTCATTTATAATACTACTAAGTGCAGCTTTATCAATTTTTCTTCCTTTTCTATGAACATCAACGGTTACAATATTGTCGTTAACAGATACTTTAGCATCTTCCGGTTCAATCGTTATTTGTTCATATATTTTGTCAGCATTAATAGGAGTAGGCTGGGTTACCTTTTCGGGAAGATCAAAAGTTCCACCGATACAGGTTTTTATTGAAGAGTTAATAAACTCCAGGGCCTTTTGTTTTTCAATACTTTTCCCAGGATGCCCGGAAGTAATTGTTACTTCAGAGTCCCCCAGAAAAAGACTTGCTTCCTTAACAGGTATTAAAGTATCCTTATAGAAATTTTCCAGTTTATCTTCAATATATTTTTCATCGCAGGAATATGTTAAATCTATTACAGTGGGTTTTTTACCGGAACTAAGAATGTTGTTTATTCGGTAAAAAAGATTACCGGTTCTTCCGGAATTATAAGCGCTATTTACAGCATCTTTAATATTATAGGAAAGGTTCATATCAGAAAAATTAAGTTCCAAAGAAGAGTTCCGGTATTTTAGCACTATAATTTCTTTGCTTACCTTAGTGCTTAATTCTTTTTCAAGTAATTGAGTTACTTCTTCAGGATACATTCTAGACACATTAATGTCATTTATAAATACGCCTTTATGTATCTTCTTATCAGTCAAAATTGACACTGTAAAAATAGAAAATACCAAAAGTGCGATAATTATTAATGAGAATAATGTAATAATGATAGTTCTTGTTTTATTGTTTGCATTTGTTTTTTGAAATTCCGGATTAGTCATAACAACACTCCAATTATTTATTATGCTTACTTTTATAATTATTAGACTTAATAATATATAATATAGTTCAATATAAAGTTTTACTATGTATATTATAAACATTCAGAAATAATAATTTTATTTAACTATGCATATAACTTTATTATCTCAATTCCAGATAAAAAACTCAATATTATTTTCATTGAAGATATGTAAGTAATACCCATGCTATACATACATATAAACGACTTGTTTTTACTGTTAAGTTGTTGTTTAATAAATGTCTGGTATATAAAACATTAAAGAGTCTAAAACATTTGAAAAAAGGTTAAATATTTGAAATATAGTTGTAAATTTGATATATGGAATATATTATATAATTATAGTAAAATGTAAATAAGAAAAGAAAAATAATAATTTCGGATAATAAATATTAGCTTAATAATAATATAATATTCAGCATTTCCTGTTTCAAAGCATTAATAAAAGAGAGGATTGAGGTCTGCTGCTAAATTGAAATGCTATCGGAATGAAGCTTTTAAGCATACGATTACTAAAATCTGTTGATAGATATAGATGATTATGCAGGAATTTATATAGAATAAGGGGGGTAAAGGATATTATGAGTAAAAAGAATCTTATCAGATGGACAAAGTATAATCACAGCATTTTGAACGGAGTGTTGCCAGGAGCAGAAGAAACAAGTGTTTTTAGAAGAACAATATCCGAGCTGTCTGCAAACAATATATCTTCTATGTCAATAGCAGCCTTTGACCAGGATTGTTATCTGGTTGAATACCTCGAGGGGTATACAAAAAAGTCAATAAAAATTCTGATATCAGAGATTGAAACTATTAAGATGAAAGAGGTTGAGAACGTATATCCTTAATTAGTATAGTGTTTCCCAAATACCTGTTTATATATAAATTCT
>JAAZCB010000468.1 GCA_012513545.1 Clostridiaceae bacterium | reverse complement strand
GAAATATATATCAAAAATTATGATGAAAAGAAGTTATTAGAAAATGAATTTTCAATGTTTGATTTAGGAACAACTGTTTTGGCAATGGGCAGATTGCTTAATCAAGAGAAGTATTCAGATTTTGAACAAGTTAAACAATCTAATATTCAAATTCGCAATTTCTTAGAAAGGTCATATCCTACAAATATTGATGATTATAAACTAATCTATGATTATTCAAAAAACTATTTAAAAACTTTTAAAAATGAATAAGTATATCATAATACTAATAATATCTTCTATCACAATATCTTGTGATAAAAAAGAAGATAATAAGCCATGTGATGTGCTTGTTGATAATGTTTATCAATTTCCAGAACTACCAAGCAATCATAATTGGACAAGTGAGCAAGTGTACGAATATCTAAATTTACCCGAAGATATTTGTAAATGTATAGGTACTGATGGCTTAATAGAGACATGTATGAATTATCCTTATTTAAGCCTGATTTGGGCAGGTGCTTCTCCTCAATCCGGATATTTGTTATTAAAAGAAAAATTCCGTGGTTTTGATGAATTGGAAGAAAGAGAAGATGCCGGGAGTAATTTTTTAGTTAAATATAAACAAATTTCTATCGACTATGACTCTGGACTCTCCTCCGAACAAATTGCTGATTATACATTTGAATTGTATGCTTTCGAATTAATATTTTCTCAAACATCAATTTTAAATAATTTAAATAATGATGAGAAAATTGAATTAGTAGAAACCTGTTTAGATAAATACAATTCTAAATTGGATCACCCCAATAATGCATATTCTTCAACAATAGAAGGTTCTACTTTTATTTTGAGAAACTTAATGTTAATGGATAATTTTAAAACGCAAGATGATTTCTATTGCCTAGATTGTAATTATATTAATCTAATTATTGAAAGTACTTCTGATTATTTAATTTATCTAAAAAGCTAAAATTATGAAAATAATTTGTTTATTATGTTTTTATATAATTTCGTCTAGTTATTTTTCTTATGCTCAATGCTATGATTATTATACTACTGTACAAACCCCAACAGGTGAAGATGTTGAAGCAATTTTTCGATGTGAGTTTAATGCAAATAATTTAGCAAATGCCGAAGACCAGGCTGCTGATTGGCTAGTAGACCATAGTTCGGATGCGAAACGAATTGGTCCTGCTTCGAGACAATATAACTGTCACTCATATGCTTGGCATGTATCAACTGGTGGAAACAAGGTTTGGATAAACAGCCTTGATTATTATGGAAATACTAACGTTGATGAATACTTCTCAGGTTCAAGCCCTTCTTATGAGTCTGCTACTCAATCAACAGCTTCCAAGGCATTTTATGGTTATTCAGCAGACCATTCTGCATATGTGACTGGTGTATCTACTGTGTTTATGTCTAAATGGGGCGCATGGCCTTTATATATACACGATTGGAATGATTGTCCATATTCATCATCAAGTATTAGTTATTACAAAAGGAGTTGTAATACAATAATTCTCAAAGACATAGTCATCAGTTCGGATTTAACAATTGATGATTGTAATGTTCAAATAGATAATGTAACAATTCAAAACAATGCGAATGTTGAAATAGAAGCCCAATCTTTTCAAGCTGACAAGGATTTTTATACTTCAGTTGGGGTGATATTGAATATTCATCCTTGACATGATTCTGCAAAAAGAGTATAACAATCCACGTTTGCTAACAAGCGGTCATACGCCATAGGGGTTTTAGTGGTATGCCAAGCTCTTCACTCGCTGGCAAGGTTCTTATCGGTTGATAGGTTTGCAGCTCCGAAATCCCCAACGTTTTATACCGCCATCCGTTACAAGCAAGCCTAAAAAAAAGACAGCGACATGAGAATTGACAAGACGACATATAAAGACAGAAATGAAAGACATACCGGAATGACTGCCGACTTCACCAGCCGACCCGATAAAGTTTTATTTTTTGCCAACCCACATTTTTTGTTTTTAAGAGCCAACCCACATTGCACACATTGGCAAGTCATACGTGCCGACACACAATCCAAAACTTGCCAAAGAGTGCAATTTTGCTAACACGGTACTAAATCTCAATGCAAATGCAATTAAAGTCATCATATTTCTTAGAAGGCATTAAATCAAAATTCTGTAATTATTTTAAAGGAGCGATACTTCATTCAAATGGATTTGAATATTCTGACGATTGGGAAGAAACGCTTCAATCACTAATAACAGATGTAACAAGAAAAGGTAAACTGGAAAAAGAGTTACTAAAGAAAAAAAATGACTTTGAAGGTTTAATTAATTGGTTATCTTGGTTCTACACTGACAAAGAAATCGAAATTCCAGAAATACCGAATCCAATACTTGCCGTTCTTAACAACTTGATAAGTAAAGGTGAATTTACAAAGCCAACATTATTTATTGAGAAAGTTTTTTCCGAAGCATTTCAAAGGACTAATATTCAAGTAGATGAATTAGGAAGCATTAATTCAAATCTACAAGAAAATTCCCGAGAGTTTTTCAACTCTATTTGGACAGTACTGCACATCATAGATACAACACCGCAATGTGATAATGCAAGCAAAATAAAATTAGGTGACCCAAACTCCACTTTTGAAAGCTGGTTTATTTATGATTTTATTTCAGAGGAAAACTCATTTATTAGGCAAATACTCCAACAACAACGAACATTGAATTCAATTTGTCTGCCTGAACAACAAAGGGGATTTAAGGGAAGTAGGGTTGATTTTTCTATTGAGTGCCCTTATTATTTTTCAGACAAGATTCAAGAGTTTTTCTGGAAGAAGAATTTCGAACTTAAAAGACGACATGGTTTAGTTATTGAAATTGATGGTACACCATACCATGAACTTGCTCCACAAAAAATTCACGATGAAAATCGGGACACAGCAATAAAACTTTCAAAGTGGAAAGTTCACCGAGTTACTTCGGAAAACAAACATGTAGATTCTGAAAATGCAATCTCAAATTTACTTGAAACGCCTTTCATTCAGGCAACAAAGAATAATTTTGAACTAACTAATGATGATAGAAAGTTCTATAATCAATTGGCCTTATCTCCTATTGCAATTGCAAGAATTCAAAAGACAATTGTAAGGCATCTTATTTCTTTGGGTGATGTTTTTTTTGAAAAAAGTAATTATAATATAGCAATTGTTGAACGTGATGTTCCATGTGGTTACATAGCAATTGATGATTTGATTGAGCAAATTAGGAATCTTTGTCAGTTAGAAGGGGAACACAATTTTCCAAATATTGAGGTAAAAGTTTTTAATGATTCTGAGTATTCTGAATCCCCTCTTCAATTAAGGGACGTATTGCAATCATCCAGTTTAAACCGAACAGAAAATGATTTTGATTTAATAATCGATCATTCCATTTTAAGAAGGGAAGGTATTTTTCTAGATGATGCACTATTTCAAAGCGAGAAAACAATAATAATTCGTACAACTCATTTTGCAGAGAATAAAAATGAAAGCATTCTTTGTTCAGATACGATTAAATACAAGAAGATTGTAAATTATAGAAATGACGGCACTTATGAAGAGTATGAAGACGAAAAAGAAATATTGACCTACTTCCTTCAAAATATATTTCGTAAGAATGAATTCAGAATCGGGCAATTGCCAATATTGAACAGGGCACTACAACTCAAATCTGTAATTGGATTGCTTCCAACAGGAGGAGGTAAATCTTTGACCTACCAATTAGCAGCAATACTTCAACCAGGAATTACACTTGTAGTTGACCCGATAAGGTCACTCATGATTGACCAGTTTCAAAACCTTTCAAAGTCAGGAATTGAAAACTGCAATTTCATAAATTCAACTTTAGATACAATTGAAAGAGGAATTAACATCAGCAAACTTGAAAAAGGTGAGATTCAATTCTGTTTTATTTCTCCTGAAAGATTAGTTACCGAAGAATTCAGACAAACTCTTAAAGAGTGTGGAGAGAAGCGAAAATATTTTTCTTACTGCGTAATTGACGAAGTCCATTGCGTAAGCGAATGGGGGCACGATTTCAGAACTCCATATTTATCATTAGGTAAAAATGCAAGAAAATATTGTCCTACATATAAAAGCAACTTTTTACGAGAAAATTTTCAACTTCCTCTTTTTGGTCTAACTGCAACAGCTTCATTTGATGTTTTAGCTGATGTAGAAAGAGAATTGGAAATACTAACGGAAGTTGATGAAACGATTGTTAGTTTTGAAAATACATTGCGCGAAGAGATTCAGTATTCACTAATTCAAACAGATATAGACTTAAATACTAACCTGCTTCCTGTTGCACAAAGACTAAATGTTTGGTTAAATCCAAATTTGAAAGGAGCAAATTATTATGCAAATACCCAATATTTCAATCCGCCTCATGTTGATGCTGGAGGAAATGTAATTGGTGATAGACCTCTAAAAGATGAAATTGGGAAAAGAAAACAAGATGAAGCAATTGACATTCTTCAAAATCAGTTTCTTCAAAATTGGCAATACTATTCTGATGAAAATATTCAGAATGAACTTTTGCAAATTTCATTTACAGAATACTTGGATGAGAAGCAAAAAGCCAAATTCAATTTTGATAATGTAACATATATAGAAGCAAAAAAAACTGATATAATTCACGAGGATTATATTACGCCCCAAAATGTCTGGGATGAAAACAACAACGGTTTTATAATTTTTGCTCCACATAGAACAAGTTATTTCGGGGTAACGGATAAATTCAAGAAAGATCAAAATGGGAATCCTGTTCCAGTTGCTAAGCGACATGGAATATATGATAAGATTCCAGTTCAGTTTGCTTCTGGCATTTTTATGGGTTCAGGAGATGATACTGATGAAAAAACCAGCGAAGAAATTCAAATTGAGTCATTAACATCTCAGCAAAAGTTTATTAACAGCGATATTGCTATAATGGTAGCAACAAAAGCTTTTGGAATGGGAATAGATAAACCTAATATTCGTTCAACCATTCACATTAATATGCCAAGTTCACTTGAAAGTTTTGTTCAGGAATCAGGTAGAGCCGGAAGAGATGGCAAACTTGCAATCAGTTTTCTATTATTCAATCAGCAGCGTTTTAAATATTTTGCTCCCCGAACTTACAGAAATCTTTTTTCAGGAAATACAAAACATGGCTTTGAAAGAAGGACAATCAGATTGTCAGATTATGCCGTATGCAGACAATTACGGCAGATTTCTAATGCAAATACCTTAATTGACAAGCACCGCTATTTGAAATCAGATTTTGATAATATTCTGGCAAACATTAATGATCCTATACTTGATGCAAGTATTCCAGCAGATGATTTAACTCACAGAGAAAAACTAAAATTAGCAGCGGAGGAACAATGGGTTGATTTTGACATGTTAGAATACTTTCATTACAATACATTTAAAGGAATTAACAAAGAGCTTGTAATATTAGATGAACTATTAACCGAAATTTCATTTCCTCATCGACAAAAACTAAAAGAAATTGAGGAAGAATTTCTTGCAGTAACACAAATTGAATTGAATTGTAATTTTAGTTCTAATCCGGCATACGCAAATTACATTTGGATAAATGATGTCGATGATAAAACATTGGGCTATTTGAAGACCGATAACTTTAATGTGATGTGGAAGGAGGATGGTGGCTTAGATCAGCCTTACGCAATTTCAATTCTTAATCAATTCAAGAATTTCATTTTACAACATAGAGATTTTATTCAACTTACAACAAATCAGCAAAGACATGATTTGCTGATTTCAATGGTTTTGACCGGAAACAGTGAAGGTTTAATTCATGCTTTACAAGAAGGTAAAACAGATCTTGACTTAGCGTTAATTAATCGTTATTATCAAACTAAAGATAATAGGGGGAATTTTATTCCTAATACACCATGGTTAAATCAAATTATTGCAACCCTGAAAAATGAATTTATAGAAATAAATCCATTACCAGACACTGATATAATAGACAAGTTTCTAAATAATAAATTTTCAGTAAATCAAGTTACTGATCCTACTTCGTCCTTAGAAGATTTATGGAATAATATCGAGAAATTTTATCAAACATTATCTACTCCATTTGGGCCAAATTATGATGTATCTATATTGCATACACCTGAAAGAGAATCCGCTTTAGCTAAAGCATACTATTGTGATAGAAACATTGCTGATACTTTGAAAGCCATCTATAGATTGATGAGCATTGGCATTGTACACGATTATGAAATTGACTACAGAAGAAGAACTGTAATACTGAAATTTTCAACTGATAATATTCCTCAAATTTATAAATCAAATCTGAAAGAATTTATCAGGAGATATTATTCAGAAGTTCAATCACAAACCTGGATCGACCAATTAAATATTGATAATGAAAACGATATTGAAGAAATAATCACTAAATGTTTGAATGTTTTGATTGAATTTGTTTATAAAGAAACTGAGGAGAAGAGATTCCAAGGCATTAAAGAAATGGTTGAAGCAATTCAACGTGGATTGCCGCAACCAAATGAACCTCCAATTGAAGCAAATAAAAGATTTAAGGAGGAGATTTATTATTATTTCAATGCTAAATATGCAAGAAGATATGTAATGCCATCTGGAGAACCAGCTTCATTAGTTGCTGATACAGAAAGAGGTACTATTTCAAATTTTGGCATTTGTGAAAAATATCTTCGTGTACTACAGGAAGATCGAGGAGCTTATCTTTCAAATCTCAAACATTTACGTGGCTCAACTCAGAAAATTTTAAGAGCAGTCAATCAGAATAATGCATGTTTAAAAATTTTAAAAGCATTTGCCCTTTATCAATTAAGCCAAACACAAACATATTTCATTGACGAAGTGATAAATCCGGTTGATGGTTTATTTGTTCCTGGTTTTGTTTCTTTATTTCAAGAGTCAAATTGGAAACTTTCTGAATTACAAATTGCACTTGATAAATTGGAAACTGAGTGCAACAGATATTTTCCTGAACACAGATTTAAAAATGAATGGATAGCATGTAGAGAATTAATCTATCTTAAACACCACAATTGGTGGCTTTCAAACTTTATTAACAGAATTAAAATTGAAGAAAATGCCTGAACTTGAAGAAATCCAAAGACAAATTCATGGTGAAATTTCCTCTTTACAGGAAAACCTTGAAGCATTGAATACAATTCGGCTTGAACTCGAGCAAGCTAAAAATCTTGTAAGTGAGCACATCACAAAGATTGATGAGTACATTCGAAGCATTCAAACTCATTCTACAAACTTGCAGAATTTATTGTCAAGATATGCCGATGAAATAAAAGAACATACTATTCAAGAAATCAACCGTGCAATTTCATCACTTGAGGCAGTTTCAAATGAAATAATAAGAACCGTTAATTCTTTAAAGGATGAGATTAAAAACCTAATAAAAACGAACAACGAACTTGTTCAAGAGGCAAAAAAACTATTTAAACAAATTGACGAAATTAATTTACCAAAGCGCTTTGATGAAATCGAAAAAAGCATTGAGAATAAATACAAATCATTAAAAAATGAAATTGATTTAATTCATAAAAATAATTCAGAATTAAAAAAACAGAATAAGGTACTATTATATTTCTCAATTGGAATTAGTATTATAACCATAACAACACTTATCATTCTGTTAATGAAATAAAATGCGTACACACAAAGCATACACATTTGCAAGCCACACAAGCCCTGACACAAACCAAAGCTTGCAAAAGAGTATGCTTTCTCCTGCCCTGAGAAAAAACAAAAAATCTCCTCCCTTAAAGAAAAATAAAACTTTGCCGACACACAATCCGACAGACAGAAAAATAAAGATGGTAATAGTTGATAAACAGAAAGATATGTTGTTTTACAAGAAAGAAGGCCAGCTTGTAACACGGTATATAAAAAATTGGGCAGATACTACTGAAATAAAGGGTTGTAGCCCGCTTCAAACTTTATATCAGTTTGACAGTGACCTACTCCGAAGTGCCCAACTTTTCATATACCGAAACCGTTAGCGGGCATTAAATCTGCATTACGAATGAAAAAAGGAACTATAATATTGACTTTTATATTTGGGATATTTCTGATTTGTCTTTTCACAATAAATCATAATGAAACCATTAATAAGCTTGATGACCATGAGACATTAGTTACGAAGAATCAAAGGGATATGATATATAACCAAATAAGACAATTCCCGAACGAAACTCAAATAGCGATCTCCCTGATTAAAGATGATTTATGCATCTTTTATGGAGTAATTAAGCAAAATGATACCATAGAGCAGATTGATAATAAAAAGTCACTTTTCGAGATAGGTTCAATTACAAAAGTATTTACTACAACTTTATTAGCAGATTTTATATTGGATAGCACTATAGCTCTTGATAGAAATATAAATAATGATTTGGATTTTGGATTAAACAAAAACATACATATTTGTTATAAAGATTTAGCTAATCATACTTCTGGTCTGCCAAGACGACCTATTAATATTGTATTTCCAGCAATTATATCACCATTAAATCCCTACAAATTTTATGATACCAACAGACTTGAGAAATATTTGAAAAAGAAATTGACAATAACAAGAGAAAGTGGCTTAAAATATGAATATTCAAATTTAGGAATAGGTATTCTCGGATATTTGTTATGCAAAATTGCTAAAAGTGACTATGAAACATTATTAAAAGAAAAAATATTCTCAAAATATGGACTAACCAATACAACTACCATTAAGGAAAACTATAAGGCTAATCTAGTTCAAGGTCTTGGACCATTTGGGAACAAAACTCCAAACTGGGATTTGGCTTCTCTAGAGGGTGCAGGGAATATACTATCGTCAACAAGCGATCTGGCCAACTTTGTAAAATCACAGTTTGATACGAGTAATGTTGAATTATCGTTGACTAGGGAAACGACATTTGTTGTGGACAGTACATTAGAAATTGGATTGGGCTGGCATATCTTAATAGATAAATCTGAAAATAATTGGTATTGGCACAATGGTGGAACTGGTGGATACAGGTCATCTATTGTGTTTGACATCGATAATAAAAAGGGAGTTATTGTACTTACAAATATTTCCGTAGGTCATAGAAAAAATGACCAAATTGATGATTTATGTTTTGAATTAATGAAAGAATTATAACGCCCGCTAACACGTGGTATAAGTAATTGCCGTGTTGGCCGTATGCAAAACATAAAGCGCTTATTAAACTACGATAACGGTGGATAAGAACGCAGCTCTGAAAACGGCAACTCCTCATACCACAAACCGTTGTGCCCAATTGCAAGAAACATTGTACATATGAGAAACATACTAATTATAACATTTATAACAATTTCTCAGTTTGCATTTGCAAATTTTGGAGGATATATAAAACAGGATTCTGAAGGAGTAGGAAATTTGTATTTAAGTTCTAAGAACTCAACAATTCGTTTGATTAATGAGGCGATTTATATAGACCTTAATCAGAGAGTGAATTTTAAAGCAAAATTTACTTTTTACAATGACTCAGAAATTGACCAGACTATTACACTTGGATTTCCACAGTATTCATATTGGGATGTTCCGTACGGTGATATTGGATACCAACCTGGGAAATATTATCCTTTAAAAGCAGACTTTGCTGTAAATGGAGAAAATAGTGAATTTGATAAAACCCTTTTCTCAACTAGATTAGATTCCTATGAGGATGTTCAGCTATACACATCAAATGAGATGAAAGTCAAGCTAATTGAATATGCAGGAATGCATGAAGCTGAAACTCCACCGAGTATGCCGATTTTGATTTGGGAACTTAAGGAGCTTAATTTTAAATCAAATGACACAGTTGTTGTTGAGATTGGTTTTGTTCGACCTTGGTTTTATAAAGATGAATCTTGGTCAAATAAAATAGAGACAGATGGTGTAAAATCGTTTGATTACATTTTTGAGACTGGTAAAACATGGAAAAATGGTACGATTGAGAATTTTACATGTAAAATTACGTTTCCAGAGGATGCAAATAAACAGATTAATTTTAATCGAAATGACTTTCAAAAGATATCAAACAATCAAATTTTGATTAAAAAGCAAGATTGGAAACCGAGTAGTTCTGAAAATTTGAAAATAAAATGGCTTTCAACTTATCAGATTTCTTCATTCAATTATGACATTCTCTATTATGACACATATAACTGGCATCATGCGACGGATGGTTCAAAGATGACAGCTTGGTGTTTTAAAGAGCAAGACTTGAATGAAAATCCGTTATTTATTAAGAAAATTAACTACCCGATTAAAAAGGAACATGAGATGATTCAAACAAAAAAGTTTGACTCTCCAATAAACGCGACTAAAATTTCGATTATTAATGGTTTTGCAAAAAACAGTAATACTTTTTCTACAAATTCCAGAGTAAAGACAATCGAATTGACGATTAATAATAAAACTCAAGTTATCTCACTCAAGGATTCTGATGAAAAACAGACTTTTGATTTAATAGAAAAAGCTGATATTGGGGAAGGGATTTCTTTTAAAATAATTGATTACTATAATGGTTCGAAATACGATGATATTTGTATTTCAGAGATTGGATTTGAATAAGCAACATGGGCACAACACGTGGTATAAGGCATAGGCTGTGTTGTCGCATGGTGGATACGAACGCAGGCCGCAATTTCATTTACAATTAATAAAAGTTATGGCAGTGCAACGCCCACGCCTCATACCACAAACCGTTGTAAGCAAGCCGGTACGGTATAAGGACATACATTACAAAGATATAGGGACATAGTTTACACTTTTTTAAGCGGTAATTTGTGATAAAAAAACAATTACTATGCCTTG
>JAAZCB010000467.1 GCA_012513545.1 Clostridiaceae bacterium | reverse complement strand
TTAATTCTTGACAGGAATGCTATCTATAAGCTCAAGCAGGTATCTTTTCAAAATTGTATAGTCGGTAGAATTGATCCTGCCATCTGCATTCAAGTCTGCTGCTCCACTCGGAACACTGAATTCTTCTATAGTACCCAGAATATATCTTTTTAATAAAGCATAATCTGTAGAGTTAACCTTGCCATCATCATTCAAATCACCATGTATAAATTCCGGTGATTCTGTAGGAGACGGTTTTATGGAACTTGGAGGTGGTGTTGTATAGCCTGTTGCCGGATATGTTTTAAGGTCCGGAAGCTCATCAAGGGTTATACAGTATTCACTGTTGTACATTTCAGCCAGCCATTCGACAGGATTGTTCTGTTCTCCTGTAAGATGCCAGCCATACCAGGGACAAAAATAAAGCCAGCCCGCCATTTCATTTTGAAGGTTTTCAACCCTTGGGATTGTATCATTTTCACTCATTGTAACCAGCTTTTTACCTTCTGTAAGCTTAACCAGACTGAAGAAGGTAGAGGAAATTGCACTTCCGTTGGGCTTTCCATCCTTGGCATTATATTTGTCGTAGCCGATAATATCAACGACATCGTTGCCGGGATACCAATCCAGAGCTGTATCGTAGGCAGAGGAGGTCCACACCCAGATAAGGTTGTTGATTTTGTGTTCGTTTGTAAATTTATCATAGAGAAGCCTGTAAAGTTTGACACAATTCTCCGGACCTTCGGCACCCCACCAGAACCATGTACCTTCTGCCTCATGGAGAGGTCTGAACAGGACAGGAACTCCAGCGTCCTGAACCTGCTTGAGCTTAACGGCCATAAAGTCAATATCGCTTAAAAGAGCCTTGTTTTCTTCTGTTCCGGGAGTCAAAGCCTTTGATATGCTAAAGGTTGTGCCTTTAGTGTAAAAGCTGCCAGCTTCCAATTTGCCTATGTCTCCGGGACAGAACCAGTGCCAGCAGATGGTAGGTATACCATTCTTATCCTTGTACCATTCAATAACACGCTCGGCGCATTCGTCATCCCAGCCCAAATCGTTTGCTCTGTAATTCATGAAGTCAAATCCCCGTAATGCAGGCATTTTTCCGGTCTTCTCCATTATGTAAGTGAATTCAGCTTCGGAGGCTTCATAATTATGGGAGCCGCATATTTCCTGCTGGCCTGAGATTATGTGTTTTCCATATACATCAACAAGGTAGCTGATAAGAGACTTTGCTTCCTCTGTGGCATTAGGATTTACAAGGGTTTTAGAAACCTTAAGATTTTTGATGCTGTTATCTGCAGGCTTGACAATCAGATAATCAAAGAAGGTATAGCCCCAGTAGGCTTCAAATTCAATGTTGTTTTTGCCTTTCTCAAGCTTTACAACACCAGTGGACATTTCTTTCAAGGAAAGGGTATAGGCGAAACTTACCTCTCCCTGATTGGAGCCGTTTACATTAAGGTACTGAACCTTCTTGCTCTTGTCAAAGGGCTGTGCATAACGGACAACCAATTCATACAGACCGGCTTCGTCAATTTCAACATCAACTGAAGTGCTTGTTCCCTTTTGAGCGATAAAGCTGCAAGTCGTGCCGCTCAGGTCATATTTGAGCCCGTCGTCGGTTGTTCCTGTATAGTTGGTGCGGATTTCAGCACCCTTATTTATACCTTCCTCAAATTCATACTTAACTCCTGTTTCCGGTATTGCTCCTGAGGCCTTCAATAAGGATGAGCTTATCATTATTGCTGACAATGCCAACACAAAGAAAACCTTTGCAGTATTCCCGGCCATTATATCTCCCCCTTCAAAAATATATGATTTAAGTAAATCTAAACAATTAATATTACTAAATCGCTTGCTGCGGCAAAAAATAAGATTCGTTCAAGAAAGTAACAAAACATTTAAGAAAGCAAAAGAAATTAAGTGTTACAGATTTTTGAAAAGTTAATATAATATTATTGCTGTGACTTGTATTATTATTTAACATTGCTACTTTCCCCATAAAAAAAGTTATATATATTTATCTTACAACATTTTTGTCCTCCTTACAATCAGTTTATTGGTCATTTGTGCCAAGCAGGACTTCTAAAAGTATTTACAAACTACCTGCTGCTGCCGAAAGTCTTATAACCAGGTCTCATTGCCTTGGAATCTGAATTCAGGACTTTTGAGGACTAATTTGCTTATTATTCTATATGGTTTATGTTTTGAAAGAGCTAATATTTAAGTGGAAATGACTTTATTCTGCTTAGAATATTAGTTTCTTTAACATATGTTATAAACCATAAATTATCTAATAAGGATTCGTGCCAGAAATGAAAATGATCCGATGGAAGCCGGATACTGCAAGTTAAAAAGGAAGCCACAATGTGAAAGTTAATAGAAATAACTTTTAATTCAAGTCTTGTAAGTAAATGTACATACGAACCATTATTGACAATGGTTGTAAGCGATGATATGATATTACTATATAACAGGCATTTTCCCTTAAAATTGTGACTCGCAAGCAGTTTAATTCATGTGATCACAAGACAAGTTGCATTTTAGCATTGTGAAGAAATGATAATCAGCAACGTTAAAAAGCACTTGGGGAAGTGCCTTTCGTTCTATTTGCAGTAATTTCCATTTAATGTATTGGAAGGGGAGGTGTAAAAATGTCCTCAGTAATTGAACTGACGGCGTTTACTTACAGTTCTGTATTGAGTCATCTGGTTAATACTGAGGAAAGCAGGAATGATATAGTCGATGAACTGTTTTCTGAGCCCTCGGATTTACGCAATGAATTTAATCGTTTTATGGATGTTTATCTTAAAAAACTTGAGGAACTGGTAGGAAAAGTTAGTGTTGTAGAAAGGCCAACCCGTGAAAAAATTAAGTCACTGAACTACCTGCCGTTTGTGATTATTGGCAGTACGGTAGAACTTGAGGAAGTAAGCAGCGGGGACACACAAAAATTGAGAGTTGTTTCACCATATGATGCCTCGACATCCCAAAATGACCTCTCATATGTGTCCGAGTTCGGTAGGACTCTGATCCTTAAGGAAACGGGAGATATTATAGAAACAAACCTGTATGGCAATAATACTGTATACAGGATTAAATCAATACGGTATGAATCATGATTAAGGAAGTGTTTAGATATATGTGCTCCCAAAAATAAAGAATATTAAGGAGGCTGTGCTATGATTGTAAGGAATTGTGCCGGAGGGGTTGTATTTTTTGAAGACAAGGTATTTCTTCTTAAAAATGAAAAAGGGGAATGGGTATTTCCAAAAGGTATAATACGAAATGGTGAATTGCCTGCCGAAGTAGCCGTAAAAAGGGTTATGGATGAAGGCGGAATAATTGCAGAGATAGTCTCAACAGGTGGGGACACGAGTTACGAATTTTATTCTATTAGCCGCCAAAGGCCGGTCTGCAATAGAATAACCTGGTTTATAATGCGCACTGGCAGTGACAGGTTTAATATATTGGAAAAGGAAAAGTTTACAGAAGGCGGATTCTTCAACCTTGAGCACGCATTACAGCTTGTAACCTACAGTCAGGATAAGGCTTTACTCAATCTATCCTATAAAAAGTACAGGGAATTGCTTAGTTAAAAAAAAATGCCACGAAATGATTTTACATTATAATTTTCATGATACTGTATTAAAGAAATTGAAGCACGACGAAAAATCTTATAAAGTATAATCGTGTAACATATGGAATAGGAAATTTAACTTTTTATACATAATAAAGTTTAAATATTAATAATAATTAACAATAAAAAGCGAGAGGCTTGATGCCTCTCGCTTTTTGCCGGATTTCCCTCCGGGAAATGGCACTAATAAAAGACATGTCCAAAAGCGACATGTCTTTTTTAGTGCTGGCAATACATTATTTGTACGGCTCTATTGTCTGGATTGTACCGTCAGCATTGTATTTGAGTTCGGTGTATTTTACACAGCGCTTGTTGTCAATTCCGCCGGATAATGAACAATCATGATAAAACAGATACCATTTGTCCTTAAACTTAACAATCGAATGATGTGTAGTCCAGCCCAACACGGGAGTAAGTATCTTTCCCTTATAAACAAAGGGCCCCTTCGGGTTTTTGCTTATTGCATATACAATGTAATGTGTAGTACCGGTTGAATATGAAAGATAATAGTATCCGTTGTATTTATGCATCCACGGACCTTCAAAATATCTTCTTTCTTCATCACCGGCAAGTATCGGTTTGCCATCCTCGTCTACAATTGATATTTGTGCAGGAGTATCTTTAAAGGTCAGCATATCCTCACTTAATTCAGCTACTATTGGCCCTAAGGCAGGTTGTGACGGTGCAGGGCCTTCTGCATCAGGATTATAGCTGCCTGTCTGCCATTTTTCCAGCTGTCCTCCCCAAAGCCCGCCAAAATAAATATATGCCTTGTTATCATCATCCACCAGTACTGCAGGGTCAATACTGAAACTTCCTGGTATATAGTCAGGTTGGGGTTTGAAGGGTCCTGAAGGACTTGAGCTTGTAGCTACACCGATCCTGAAAATGTCGTTTTTATCCCTTGCAGGAAAATACAAATAATAGGTATTATTCTTAAATGCTGCATCGGGTGCCCACAGCTGCTTTGTTGCCCAAGGGATATCCCTTAAGTGAATTGCTTCACCATGGTCTACACAAGGAGAATCCATACTATCAAGGGACAATATGTGGTAATCTTCCATCATATATTGATCACCATTGTCATTTGAAGGTATATCCTTGTCAAGATCATGGGAGGGATAGATGTAAATCTTATCATCAAAAACATGAGCAGATGGATCTGCTGTGTAAATATGAGTAACTAACGGTTCTTTCGGTTTAGAGTTATTTGGCATTTTTTTTCTCCTTTATGAGTTTTAAATTTCGTAAAAGATCAATTAAGTATTATTATACCAATATAAACGTATCAATCAAGGATGTCTTGAAAATTTTATTGTATTTTTTGCATTTGCCATATGCAATTAGTACAGGGCTTTTCAATGTACAAATGTTATACTTCTTCCCAGTTTTTTTTTGAGACTCTTCTTCTATTTCAATTTTATATAATTTATAGTCTGTAGCGGATACTGCAAGTGTATTTTAAAGATTACCTATGCATGATGAAAATCCGAGAATGCCGATGCTTTTACGGCTTCGGAGGATTTTTATGGATGGAGCCGGGTTTGAAAAGTGAATATAAAAAAGGGTGCAGATAAGCAAAAGCACCCCTTTATTAACGGCAAAAAGCGAGGGACTCGATGTCCCGAAGATTTTTATTAAGGGCCATTTCCCGAAGGGAAATCAGGCAATACATTTTAATTTTTATTTCTTGCGGGTTCTATATTGATTTTCTTTCCTTTTATCTGTGCGTTTTTCATTATGGTAAGAACATCCTTTGCGTTTTCCTTTGGAACCTCAACGAAGGTGTACTTGTCATAAACATCTATTGTTCCTATAATTTTTCCTTTGATACCAGTTTCACCAGCTATAGCTCCGACAATGTCTTTAGGTCTTACTTTTTCATTTCTTCCTATGTTGATGAACAGCCTTACCATACCCGGCTCTGCCCCTGAATCACCAAAGTCATCCTCATCCTCATCAACATGTTCTCTTGAGGTGTCCTTGTCCTTTTCATAAATTATTTTAATTAGGGCGGCGGCAATATCAACAGAAGTAAGCTCTTCCTCCATAAGCTGCTCCACTATCTGTGTATAATCATTCAGAGCTCCTTCTTTTGCAACTTCCTTGACCTGCCGGATAAACGTGTTAATCTTGTTTTCTTCAACATCACTGGCAGTAGGAACGGGTTGAAGATTTATTTTTGAATTGGTATATCTTTGTATATCCTTAAGGGTAAGCATTTCCTTTCTTCCGGATACAAGTGTAAAAGCACGTCCTGTCCGTCCGGCACGTCCGGTTCTTCCGATACGGTGCACATAATACTCTTCATCCTGTGGAATATCGAAATTGAAAACGGCTTCAACATTATCAACATCAATGCCTCTTGCTGCTACATCAGTAGCTGCGAGAATATCAATTCTTCCTTTCCTGAAGGCATTCATAACCCGGTCCCTGGCAGGCTGGTTCATATCTCCATGCAAGCCATCGGCCATATAACCCATTTGTTGAAGGTCACTGACAAGTTCATCAACCTTCTTTTTTGTATTGCAGAAAACCAGGGAGAGTTTTGGATTATACATATCCAAAAGCCTGCTTAGAACCTCAAGCTTCTTAGGTTGCGCAACTTCATAATAATACTGTTCAATGCTTGGAACAGTCAGCTGCTTATGGACTACCTTAACCAGTTCAGGTTGTTTCTGGTATTTTTTTGTAAGTCCGAGAATTTCACTTGACATTGTTGCAGAAAACAAAACAGTCTGCCTTTCCTCGGGAATATCCTTAAGTATTGTCTCAATATCTTCACGAAAACCCATATTGAGCATTTCATCAGCCTCATCAAGTACTACCATTGATACCGAGCCCAGTTTCAAGGTGCGGCGTCTCATATGGTCCATAACACGGCCAGGAGTACCTATTACTATCTGAACGCCTTGTTTTAAGGCCTTTATTTGCCGGTCAATAGGCTGACCTCCATAGATAGGCAGAGTTTTAATGCTATGCTTGTATTTTGCAAACTTTCTGATTTCTCCTGATGCTTGTATTGCCAATTCCCTTGTAGGACACAATACCAGAATCTTAAGCTCCTTGTCATCCTTACCTATCCTTTCGAGGGCAGGTATTCCAAATGCTGCAGTTTTTCCTGTTCCTGTCTGGGAATGACCGATCATATCCTTTCCTGACATTATAATCGGAATGCTTTTGGTCTGAATAGCCGTAGCTTCTTCATACCCCATATCTTCCACTGCTTTTAATATCTCAGCAGATATCTCCATTTGTGTAAACTTGACTTTATCCATCCGTATCCAACTTTCTTAATTATTTTACAGTTTGTCTTTACAAATATATATATATTAAAATTCCTCATAATAGATTTTATAATACGAGAGATAACTTACATTAACACAAGAAAAAACTTTATGCAAGCATTTTTTAACAATTGATTTCTAATGCTTAATAGAGAATATATGGGTAAAAAGCCTGATGAAAAACTTTTTGCTGTGGCGGGTTTTGCATAATATTGACATTTGAAAATTCTTTGACTTATAATTGCTTATAATGAATTTAAACTGGAAAGGGGTGTTAGGAGCAGAAGAATATGAGAATATTCATATTGACATTCCATAAAGCACCTGCTAAAATAATAATTGAGGTTTATAATATTGATACTAATTATCATTATCTATTTAAAGGGGTGTTATTTATGCCATTGACAATGCTTCCCATTGGGAAAGAAGCTGTAATAAATGCATGCAGGGCAAAGGATGCAACAAAAAAATTTCTTGAGGGTCTGGGGATCATACCTGGCACTGTCATTTCTGTAGTATCTGAAATGGGCGGGAATTTGATTGTCTCTATAAAAGGTTCGAGGGTTGCCATTAATAGGGGTATTGCACAGCAGTTAATGGTTGAACATAGATAAAAGGAGGTATACAGATTGCAAAGGTGTTTGAAGGATTTAAAACCAGGCGAAAAGGCCGTAATTGTAAAAGTTGCCGGAGAAAGTTCTGTTAAGAGAAGATTGATGGATATGGGTGTTACAAAAGGCGCAGAGGTGATTGTACGGAAAGTTGCTCCTTTAGGAGATCCCATAGAGGTTAATATACGCGGTTATGAACTGACATTCAGAAAATCCGAAGCTGAAAACATAACTGTTGAGTAAATGAATCTGCTTATAGGAGCAGAATTTTTTAGACCATTATTTGATAACGATTATCAATATCGGAAAAGAGGGCTTAAAATGGGGTACACATTTGCATTAGTAGGAAACCCTAACTGTGGGAAGACTACCATGTTTAATGAAATAACCGGAAGCACCCAATATGTGGGAAACTGGCCGGGAGTTACAGTCGAGAAGAAAGAGGGAAGAGCAAAAAAAATAAAAGAGGAAGTTAAAGTTATTGACCTTCCGGGAATTTATTCCCTATCTCCATACACCATGGAAGAAATTGTTGCAAGGGATTATATTATCGATGAAAGACCTGATGTGGTTATAAATATTGTTGAGGCTACAAATATAGAAAGAAACCTTTATCTGACAACTCAGCTTATGGAGCTCGGAGTGCCTGTAGTTGTCGCGTTGAATATGATGGATGCTCTCGAGGCAAAGGGAGATAAAATTAACATACAGCAGCTTGAGAAATGTCTGGGTGTACCGGTAATACCAACTTCTGCCAGTAAGGGGCAGGGCATTGGGGAATTGATGGAAAAGGCCCTGGCGTCAGCTCAGACTGCAGCAGTCAAAGCACAGCAGCAATATCAGAAAATCTATGATGAAAAGATCGAGAAATGCATTTCACAGGTTGAAGCTTCGATAGAGAATAAGACTCCTGAAAAGTATAATCTGCGCTGGACTGCGATAAAGCTCCTTGAAGGGGATGAAAGAGTCAATGAAAAGCTTACGGCTGTTGTAGACATTATTTCCGGCATTAAAGAATATCAGCAGAGTCTCGAGAAAGAATATGACAATGACATGGAAACCATTATCGCCGACAACCGTTACAGATTCATCACTGATGTTGTAAGTAAGGCTGTAAAAAAGAAGTCGGGCGGCGGTTTGACAATGTCGGATAAAATTGACAGGGTAGTCACCAACCGTATTCTTGCGATACCTCTTTTCCTTTTGGTAATGTATTCTGTTTTCCAAGTTACTTTTGGAGCCGTTGGCTCAGCAACG
>JAAZCB010000051.1 GCA_012513545.1 Clostridiaceae bacterium | reverse complement strand
TTGGAGCATTAATGCTTCTAATATTATATATCGGTATAAATTATTATATGGCTATATAAAATATGATGAAAAATCAAAAAATCATGAAGGGGAAAAGTTTACATAATTAATTGGCGGCTGAAAGTCCTATGCTATAACCGGGAAAACAGTCCTATTTTTTTGAAAGCTTGTAGTGCTATAAAACCATCTTTGGAGTTTTTAATTAGAATTACTCTTTCTGGCACGATTCTTGCATTTTAATATAGTGGATGAAACTTTTAAACCTTTTACAAGTGCCAAGGAGGTATATATTATGAATAAAAAGTTCTTTTCAGCATTAATACTGGTTGTAATGCTGGTTACAAGCATTCCTGTTACAGCTTTAGGTGCACCGGATAAATGTAAGGCAGTGAGTGTTAAGGCAGAAGAACCTGTTTTGTTTGAGAAGACTATAACTGTTACTGAAAAAGGCGGGAAATTTACAGTTGGGTTTGTTACTATACAATTTCTTAAGGATTTTTTACCTGACGATCAGTTGCCGATTAAGTTCAACGTAAAAGTGTTTGCAGACAATGGTCAGGTTGGAGTAGAGGTAAAGCCGGACACTGAAAGGTTCAAAAAAAATGTTCTTATTAAGGTAAGTAAGTACGAAGGCTACTTATATGATGTGAAGAAAGGCAAAAATATTAAGGTCAAAGTAAAACCTCAGGTCATAGTTGCACAGCATTTCTCCTGGTACAGATTCAGATAAGTTATTGGTAGAAATCATTAAAATATCAGAAATTATGAATAAAAGTCCCTTTCCGCACAGCATCATAAGCTATAAGGCGGAAAGGGCTTTTTGTTTAACCTCTTTCGAACGAAGGGAACTCCGGCAGAAAGCGAGGGACTCGATGTCCCGGAGTTTTTGTTTAACCTCTTTCGAACGAAGTGAAAGAGGGAAAAACTGAGGGACTCGATGTCCCGGAGTTTTTGTTTATGCAGACAGGCGATTTTATTTTATTTAAGTTAATGCAAGTATATGTCCAACCTGTAATTGAATATGCTTATTGTAGAATTGTATACAGGAGCTGAGGCGTTATGATTTTAATTTTAAAGAGAGACAAAATTATTCTGATAGGACTGATTATTTTGCTGTCTGCGGCAATATACACTCTGAGGCCACAATATGTATCAACGGTTGTTAATACCTCGAATGAGGGACTCAAGAAAATTGTTTTGCTAGATCCCGGTCATGGTGGTGAGGACCCTGGAGCGGTCAGCGATTACAATGGTATAAGGGAAAAAGAGATTAACCTTTACATTGCCCAAAAAGCAAAAGAATATCTTGAGATGGAAGGCTTCAAGGTTCTTCTGACCAGGGAGGAGGATATACTTCAATACAGCGAAGGTACTAAGGGTTATGACAGAAAAAGAGAACAGGATTTGTTAAAAAGAAAAAAGATGATGGACGAATGTGGAGCAGATATTGTAGTGAGTATTCATTTGAACATGTTCGAACAGTCACAATATAAAGGTGCGCAGGCATTTTTTCCACCAAGATCGGCTGAGAGCAAGAAATTGGCTGAGTGCCTTCAAAAGGCTGTGAGGGAGGGACTTGATCCTGAAAACAAGAGAGAAGCCCTGGTTAAAAATACACAGCTTATAATTTTTAGAAACATAAAAACACCTACAGCAATAATGGAATGTGGTTTTCTATCGAACCGTGAAGAAGAACAGAAGCTTGCCTCAAAAGAGTACCAGGATAAACTGGCTTTAGCCATAAAGGAAGGGATAATGGAATACTACAGGCAATAGAAAAGGTCGGGTGAATCTTCCCGACCTTTTTGTTTAACCTCTTTCGAACGAAGTGAAAGAGGGAAAAAGAGAGGGACTCGATGTCCCGAAGCTTTTTGTTTAACCTCTTTCGAACGAAGTGAAAGAGGGAAAAAGAGAGGGACTCGATGTCCCGAAGCTTTTTGTTTAAGCTTAATATCTATCAGAATTTTCTGACTACAACCTGATTCCTTAGCATAGACCATATTGCAGGGTCTTCCATTCCCAATCTCCACAGGGCGATCCCTCTGATCCCAAGTTCCCATGCAAGCTGAATTTTGGCATTAATGCTTCTGGCATTTTCAAACCACACCTCGTGATTGTTTCCCTGTTGATCCCTGTAGGCGAACATGGGCGTTTGAGTTCTCTCATCGAAGATAATATCCTTATTATACCTGTTAGCCAGGTTGACCGCCATTTCATAAGTTACATAGGAGTTTCTGCCAGTTGTCAGGTTAAAGTCAAAGCCAAAGACTGATACCGCAGCAACAACTTTTTCTTTGGGCACCCTTGTTAAGGTATACCTTAATACCCTTTCCATCCATCCTATCGAGACAACCGGACCGGGCCCACTGCCTGGCCAGCCGTGCTCATTGTAGAGCATTACAACAAATTCATCCAGTGACCTTCCAATTGCAGCATAGTTGAATGGGTCTGAAAAAGGATTGAAGGGTTCATCACTTACCCTCGAAGGAATGGAGGCAGAGAAAAAATATCCTCTCGGTCTTAAGACTTCTGATATATCCGCATACAAACGCGATAAATTGTCACTGTCTTCAATATAAACGTCTTCAATATCAATATTTACACCGTCAAAATTGAATCTTTGAAGGAGCCTTAATATGTTCAAAGCAAACGCACGCCTGTTCTGAGGATCGGAAACGAGAACCTTTACCACATTTTTGGCAAGTGTCGTTCCGCCAGGCCTGTATAGAAGGTTATGGATTACAGGAAAAATTTTCATATTACTCCTGTGCGCTATTGCTACAAGGTTTTCAACATCCCTATCGGTAAATTCACCGAATTTTTCTATTGTAGTAGGATTGTCTGCACTAATCCTGTACATGAAAAGTCCGGTCTCTGAAATCTGTGAGGTGTTGCTTGCAAATGAAGTGAAAGAACTGGGGAGAGCCGGACCCTCCTCTGTGGTATAGAATCCCAGAACCCCTGTAATTGGCTTGCTTCCGTCGAAAACATTTCGGGTTACTATTGTTCCCGATATCCAGCCTTCGCTCCCATTAAACAGGCGCACCTTATACCAGTTATTGCTGAAGGCCGTTACAGGGAGTCTCGCATTTCTCGTCATGCGTGTAATAACTTCAAAATTTGTGCCGGGACCTCTTCTGATGTTTGCACTGTCGACATTAACCACAACCTCCGTATAGAGAGGTATTTTAAGTGTCTGACCAATCCTGAGATTGGTAGAAGTCAGATTGTTTAGTGCCATAATACTCTCAATAATAGTGTTATACCTTTTTGCAATGATGTACAGAGAGTCACCTGATTTTACGGTGTATGTAATGGGAATTGGCATGTCTGTAGGAATATATAGTCTCTGGCCTACGAAAATTATATTTCCTGTAAGCTGGTTTGATGATCTTATCTGGTCTATTGTAACACCAAATCTTTGTGAAATAAGATAAAGAGAATCGCCGGGTTGAACTGTATACCACATTTTCTTCATCATTCCTTTATTATGATACTTAATCATAATCAGTTTATTCATGTGGTATAGAAATTGTGCCCCTGGTTATAAAATTTTTATAAGTTTTCTTTTTGTGATGCAAGTTCTTCCCAAAGTCCGTACAGGTTTTCAAGCCTTTCTGACAATCTGCTCTGTTCATCATGCAGCTCCATAAGCCTGATATGGTCACTAAGGATGTCCTCCTTTGTCATAAGGAGACTAATCTCCTGTAACCTGTTCTCAATCGCAGCTATTTCACTTTCAGTATCACTTAATTGTTTTTCAAGTTTCCTCTTTTTTGACTTCTCTTCTTTAATTGCCAGATGTTCAAGTTTGGAGGATGAAACAGCAGCCTCCCTGGTTTCACAGGAAGGATTATTGTTAAGTCCGGTCCTGTATTTGAGAAAGTCCGAATAATTGCCCTTGTAGTCGACACATTTACTGCTGTCTATTTCAATAATCCTTGTGGCCAGCTTGTCTATAAAGTATCTGTCATGAGATACAATAAGAAGGGTGCCTTCAAAATTTGCAAGTGCATCTTCAAGAACCTCCCTGGAGTTAATGTCAAGGTGATTGGTAGGCTCATCAAGGAGAAGAAGGTTTGAGCCCGACAGCATTAGCTTAATAAGAGAAACCCTGCTTTTCTCCCCACCGCTCAAGACAGAGATGGGCTTAAATACATCCTCACCCTTGAAAAGAAACATTGCCAGGGCGTTTCTGATGTCTGTCTGCAAAAGCTTTTCGTTTGAATCCCAGACCTCATCAATAATTGTCTTTTCAAGAGAAAGATTTTCCTGCTCCTGGTCGTAATATCCCAGCTTAACATTATGCCCGTATTCAAAATTCCCCGAAGTCTGTTTCAGGTTTCCGGTCAGAATCTTAAGGAGAGTAGATTTTCCGCAGCCGTTTGGTCCGAGAATAAATATTCTTTCATTTTTCCGGAGGTTAAAGCTTATATTTTTGAAAAGGGGCTTATTGGGATACTCCTTTGATAAATTTTCAACAAAAAGCACATCATTTCCGCTTATTATGCTGCTTCTGAACCTGATCTTTATTTTATCGGGCAAATGTTCCGGACGGTCAATTTTCTCCATTCTGTCGATAGCCTTCTGCCTGCTTTCGGCAGCTATAATATTTTTTTCCCTGTTCCATCTTCTTTGCTGCTCAATAAAAGCCTCCATTCTTGCTATTTCCTTTTGCTGGTTTTCATAATGCCTTTGCTGTATCTCCCTGTCGAGAGACTTTCTTTCAACATAGTTTGAATAACTGCAGTTGTAAAGCTTACACCTGCAGTTCTCTATTTCGAGAGTCCTGTTGGTAGTTTTGTTTAGAAAAAACCTGTCATGTGATATAACCATTACGCAGTTTTTGTAGCTAGCAAGAAAGTCTTCAAGCCATTCGATTGCATTTATATCCAGATGGTTGGTAGGCTCATCGAGAAGTAGAAGATCCGGCTCTGCAATAAGAAGCTTTGCAAGCGCAAGCCTGGTCTTTTGTCCACCGCTCAAGGCTTTTATGTCAAGGTCAAACTCAGCTTCTGAAAAGCCAAGGCCTTTGAGTACTCCTTTTGCCCTGCCGGTATATCCATAGCCTCCCTGACGTGAATACTCCTCGGATAACCTGGAGTACTCCCTCATATATGAATCTAATAAATTTTCATTTTTTTCAGAACTTATGCTTTTTTCAAGGTGCTTGATACGTGACTCCATTTCCATAAGGTGAGAAAAAACCGATAAAATCTCATCGAGAATACTCTTTCCGGAATCAAGACCTGAGTTTTGTTCAAGATAACCCAGCCTTGCATTCTTAGCAATGAACATTTCTCCGCTTTCAGGCTTGTAACCACCTGTTATAATTTTAAAAAGTGTTGATTTGCCGGCTCCGTTTACACCAACAACACCTACCCTGTCACCATCCTGTATGTTGAAGGTTATGCCTTCAAGAATCCTTTCAACACCAAATGAAAAACCTATGTTATTACAGTTTAGAACTATCAAAACAATCACACCTTCGTGTAAATACTAAAAAATAAACCTGCGTAACCAATTGTAGCAGAATTCTGCTTTTCAGGCAATATTGACAATAAAATAACAAAGGTGATATAATCACAGTGACTAAGAAAGCTCATAGTAAATTTCATATTGGTATTTCGAGGTGAAGAGGATGGGATTGGACAAGAAAATTTCTATTGCTGTAATTAAGCGGCTGCCCAGATACTACAGGTATCTCTCGGATTTGTTGAAGTTAGGCATAGTAAGAATTTCTTCCAAAGAACTTAGCGTAAGAATGGGTATAACTGCTTCCCAGATTCGTCAGGATTTAAATTGCTTTGGTGGGTTTGGTCAACAGGGTTACGGCTATAATGTAGAGTACCTTTACAAGGAAATTGGCAATATTCTCGGTGTTAATGAAATGTTTAATGTAATCATTATCGGTGCAGGAAACATGGGACAGGCACTGGCCAATTATACCAATTTTGAGAAGAGAGGCTTCAGAATAATCGGGATATTTGATATAAGTCCCAATCTTGTTGGAACCAAGATCAAGGGAATAGAAATAATGCATCTTGATCATATTGAAAAGTATGTGAAAAGTAATGATATTGATATTGCAATGCTTTGTGTGCCTTATGACCAGACTCCTATAATTGCAGAAAGAATTGCACAACTTGGAGTTAAAGGCCTTTGGAATTTTTCTCCTATGGATCTGAAACTCCAGCACGATGTTATTATTGAGAATGTGCACTTAAGTGACAGCTTAATGGTACTTGGCTATAAAATAGCAGAAAAATTCAGAAACAATAATAGGCAGTAGTGTATTTTAAAGTGCAAAAAAAAAGCTGGTCGTCTTTATTGAAAACAGCTCGTTTATGCAACCTGGAATCCTGATGATATAATGTATTCAGGGTTTTTCTCGAAGGTATTTTATAAGCATTATACTATTTGTTGTGAATTACAGAATTTTTAATAAACATATTGTCAAAATCAAATGTGTAGTTATATTTTATTGACATCTGATTTCTCATAACTTTAATAAAAGTACGCGCAATGAAAGGATCGAATTGCAGTCCTGAGCATTTTTCGAGCTCAAGAAAGGCTTCTTCTACAGTTAAGCTTTTTCGGTACAGACGCTCAGAGATCATTGCATCAAAGGAGTCTGCTACACATAGAATTCTTGCTCCAAGTGGTATTTTTTCTCCTGCGAGACCGTCGGGATATCCTTTGCCATCATACCTTTCGTGATGGTGTTTAACATAATCGATAAGATGCTCCATTCCTGATAACGGTTCCAAAATACTGGCACTGTATTTTGGGTGCATTCGTACAAGCTCAAATTCGTATTCTGTCAGGCGGCCTGGTTTGTTCAATATGGAGTTTGGCAACTCAATTTTACCTATATCATGTAATATTCCAGAGTATATGAGTGTTTGAATTTCTTTCAATTCAAG
>JAAZCB010000466.1 GCA_012513545.1 Clostridiaceae bacterium | reverse complement strand
TTAATAAACGAAACTTTAAGGAGGGCATTGGCATGAAAGTTGAAACGAAAGAAGTGGAGGGAATTAAGGTTATTAAACTGACTGGTCAGGTTAGAATATCTACCCAGAACGAGTTTAAAGATTTATTGGACAATTTGGCAAGAGAGAGTGAAGGAAGAACTGTAATATTGAGTATGGATGGAGTTATATACATGAATAGTGCAGGACTTGGAATAATAATTGACACATATAAGAAATTTAAGGAGAAAAAAGGCAGAATGATTCTGTGTAATCTTATGCCTGACATTTCCAAGCTTTTTGAGGTTACGAGGCTTAACAGATTTATTGAGATTTATGACACTGAAGTTGATGCATTAGCCAAGCTTTGACACGAAGTACGAAAGTATTAATGGGAAATTATATTATTGTAGGAAAAAGAGATTTTAAATATATGTTCATATATTTTTTCCATTTATGATATAATGAGATTAAAACGACAACTTAATTATACTGTTATAGAAACAAAGGCGTTTCTGGATTAAACCATATGGTTTGATTCAGTTGCGCCTTTTAATAGGTTATTAAACTATAATTTAAATAACACACAGGATTATATTATTAGAGGAGTGAGCAATATGCCAAATTACACGAATGAAGATATCTTAAAAATTGTCAGGGAACAAGATGTTAAATTTATTCGCCTTCAATTTACCGATATATTTGGAATTCTAAAGAATGTAGCAATAACTGTTGAACAACTTGAAAAGGCGTTAAAAAATGAATGTATGTTTGATGGTTCTTCAATAGAAGGATTTGCCAGGATTGAAGAATCCGATATGTACTTGCGACCGGATCTCGACACCTTTGTTATCTTTCCGTGGAGGCCTCAAACCGGAAGGGTTGCAAGATTGATATGTGATGTATATAATCCTGACGGCACTCCATTTGAAGGAGATCCGAGGTTTGTCCTTAAGAGGGCTCTGTTAAAAGCTGAAGAACTTGGATATGAAACTTTTAACGTTGGACCTGAATGCGAGTTTTTCCTGTTTCTTACAGATGCTGAAGGAAAAGCTACTACGAAAACTCATGATAATGGAGGATATTTTGATTTAGGGCCTGTCGATCTTGGCGAAAATGCCAGAAGGGATATGTGCCTGGCCCTCGAAGAAATGGGTTTTGAAATTGAGGCCTCACATCATGAAGTCGCGCCGGGTCAGCACGAAATTGATTTTAGGTACAGCGATGCCCTTAGCACTGCGGATGCAATTGTAACCTTCAGGCTTGTTGTTAAATCAATAGCACAAAGGCATGGACTTCATGCTTCCTTTATGCCTAAACCGATATTTGGAATCAGTGGCTCCGGAATGCATATAAATACTTCGTTATATAGTGCCGGGAAAAATGCGTTTTATAGTGAAAATGATCCGCTGCAGCTAAGTCAGGATGCGTACTGGTTTATTGGAGGATTGATGAAACATATAAACGAAATAGTGTCAATAACAAATCCTCTGATTAACTCCTATAAGAGACTGGTGCCGGGCTATGAAGCGCCGGTATATGTTGCCTGGTCGGCCAGGAACAGAAGTCCTCTTATAAGAATACCTGATATTAGAGGGGAATCGACAAGAGTCGAATTAAGATGCCCGGACCCATCATGTAACCCATACTTGTCCCTTGCAGCAATACTTACAGCAGGTCTCGACGGAATAGAGAACAAAATAATGCCTATGCCATCAATCGATAGGAACATTTATCAGATGACAAGTGAAGAAAGAATCAAGGAAGGGATAAATGCTCTTCCTGGCAGTCTTAAGGAAGCACTTGAGGAAACAAAAAGAAGTGAATTGGCTAAAAAGGTTTTAGGAGAGCATATATTTAATAAATATATTAAAGCCAAGGAAGCTGAATGGGAAAATTATAATGCACAAATAAGTGAATGGGAGATTGAGCAGTACCTGACAAAATATTAGTTGAAATATTTTTATTACAAATGACGAGAATGCGAAAGAACAGCTGTTACCATATGGTTCGGCTGTTTTTTTGTAGAAATCCAAGGCAGGAGTTCATCTCCACTTTGACACTTTATGATTTGTATGCGTAATGAAGATACTAATATTTAAGCAAATAAAAAGCGTTTTTTTATAAAAATATTATTTTTCTCTAAACAAGAATCATTTTTATATTTTATGAAAAATTAATAAATATGGAGGATAATAACATATGCTGGACAAAAAGCCGTTAATAGGTATAACTGCAGGATTTGACTATAGCGAAAATAAGCTTTATATTAACAGTGGGTATTATGAAGGTATTATTAATGCCGGAGGATTACCGGTAGTTTTACCGGTTACAAGGAATATTGATTGTTATAATAGCCTAATTATGGAGTTTGATGGATTCCTTCTATCAGGAGGTCCGGATGTTGATGCCAAACACTGGCACGACAAGAACTATGTATTTAACGGAGAAATATCCCCCTACAGGGATGAGTTGGAGATTTTCATAGTAAGGGAGGCGATAAAGCGGAATAAACCTGTTTTTGGAATATGCAGGGGTGCGCAGGTAATCAACATTGCACTTGGAGGAACTATTTATCAGGACATATACTCACAGATAAATAATGATAATCTGGAGAAACATTCACAGCAGGCTCCCAAATGGTATCCAACACATAACATTCACATTGAAAAATGGTCCAGGATTTATAAGTCTCATGCAAAAGATACCATAAGGGTTAATTCATTTCATCATCAAGCAGTTAAAGACCTGGCACCAGGTTTTAAAGTCAGTTCAAGGTGTGAAGATGGAGTAGTTGAATCAATTGAGCATGAAACATGTACTTTTGCGGTAGGGGTTCAATGGCATCCGGAATTGATGTGGGAGAGAGACAGGACTTTTTTAAAGTTGTTTGAAGATTTTGTTGAATGCTGCAATAATTGTACCAGTAATTGACAGATAAGCGCAACGAAATGTTGCACTTGTGTCGAAAGACAAGAAACAAATGTCGAATAACGTTTTATTTTGTATTTATGTACAAGCATGTGTTATAATGTGATAAATTTATGTTGAGTAGATGAGAGGGTTTAAAATGTTGACAGGGATAGATATATGGGAACGGTTAAAAGATTTTTTGCTGACATCTGTACCAGAACAATTTTTAATGTTGATGTTTATCTGGATTATTTTAGGGCGCAAGGAAACAGTTAAGTTCAAGAGAGTAATTATAGCAGGAATAAGTACGGCGGGTATTTATTTTTTAATTCAACAAGTGCTTTACTGGAATCCACTTTTAGTGAGTATTCCGCAGTTTATGTTTCTTGTTATAATAGTTTATTATTGTTATAGATTAAGTATAGTTGAAGCTTTTGTCGGGTGCTTGATAACTTTTGTAGTTTATGTCACGTTGCAGTCAACGCTGATTAATATTTTTGGGGTGCTTACTTTAGGTACAAGCAATGTAAAAGAGAGTATTGAATTTAAGTATTTTTTTTCGATTATATATTACTCCATATTACTAATTTTGAACTACATAATATTCAAGATTGGAATAAATCTTCAGTACTTGAAACTAAAAAAATTGGACAGGTCCCAAATACAACGAATAAGGTTTTTGATTTTGAATCTTGTGTTTGCACTGTTTTTTATAGTTATTAATTTTACAATCTACTTTAGGAATGTTGACATTTTCAAAACGAATACGGAAAGAATACTTCTTTTATTAAGTGTTATATCCAGTGGCGTTTTTTCGATATTTCTAATTAGGTCGATGTTCTCGATAGGTGAAATTATACAAAGGGAGGAAGCGCTTAAAAGACAGCAGGACGGTAGAGAAATCATGCAAAATATTGATTATTTATATACTTTAATTGAAAATGAAGAATATGCCGAATTAAAGATGGCGTTAAAATCGATAGAATCAGATATCGATAATGGAATTGTGAATATAAAATATGGTTCAAAACCATAATAATGGCCTATAAATATGTTATAGGTTATAATATCAATTAAACGGGGAGGATGTTATTATGAAAGGTAGAATTCTAGGTCTTATCTCTGCAGCTCTATTTGTTATTGCTACACTAACTGTTTCAACTGCAAGTTTGATTTGGTGGTACCAGCCTAAGGCTCCTAAGTTTCTACAGAAATAACATCTCACAAAAGACAAAGGCTAATTGCAAACGAGCAGAGAGAGAATATTTAGCTGAGTCGGATTCGTTGGTATTTTTTGTATTATTATTTGAAGGCACCTTTATGGAGGTGCCTTTTTTGATTTTCACTCTTTCGAACGAAGTAAAAGAGGGAAAAACGGAGGGACTCGATGTCCCGGAGTTTTAGTAGGTCCATTTCCCTGAGAGACTCGATTAATAATTTTAATAGAATACAGATGCATTTTGCATCAAAAATAATGCATTTAATGCACACAGAATACTAAATTTCTTTCATTTATAGTATAATATAAAAAATCCATATGATGAATCTAGATATTATATTTGAAAACTTTGCCCAAAGACTGTATCTGGTTTTAACCGGATACAGCCTTTGAGCGTTAAGAGTGCTAAATATCCAAATTTTTTTTGTACTTGCGGCCCAAATAGCATTTGTGACCGGTTTCAAAAACTATTAGCTTGTCTTTATGATGAATTTCTGAAATAAAAAACTTATTAGCGATAAAAGACTTGTGGCATCTGATAAAACTACCGTTGCAAAGAAGCCTTTCCATACTCTCGAGTGATTCATGACAGGTTATCTTCCCGTTATTCAAATAAATATATGTATCGCGTTTTAATCTTTCTATGAATACAATATTGTCAATTTTAAGCTTATATACACTTGAGCCGGATTTAACTTCTATATATCGATGTTTATTATTTAGTATCGTATAATTTTCATATACTCGTAGAATGCATTCTTCCAATACGTCATCTGTTACGGGTTTAATAAGAAAATCAAAGGAATTAACCTTATATGCTTGAAGAACAAATTCAAAGTGGCCTGTTATAAAGACTATATAAGCAGTAATGTCCTTCTTCCGGATTTTTTCAGCGAGCATATAGCCTGTGACACTGGCCCTAAGGTCTATATCCAGGAAAAATGTATTAGCACCGGATTCAGGTATATAACGTTCAAAGTCGGATGCATTAGTTGAAGAGTAGACTACACTTCCGTTAATATTGTTTTTTTTCAATATGGCCTCTATTGAGTTAACTAGTTGATTGAGGTATTGTTGGTTGTCTTCGCATATGGCAATTTGGAGCATAGTGGTTTTCTCCTTTGCTACAATAAATTTAAGAAATATTACATAATATTTATCTCTTGGATATATGCATTAAGTAGAATTTATTTGCTGATAGCTTACTGTGCACTCAAATGTCATAAAAGTGAACATTTATAGCATTGTTTAATTTTTATGAGGGTTTTCTCTCAATAGATAAATAGTATATAATATGAATTCATAAATAACAATAGTATACTATAATTAATGCAAATAATAAACATATGATTTATTGCCTGGATAATGCAGTACGCAGCATTAAAATGCCACCATAGTAAAAGGACGATTCCATTTAACAATATACCCGTAAAATGGATAAAAGTTTTAGTATAATATTTTTGAAATTTTCATAATTTAAAGATATACTATATTGTTTGGATGTGATATTGTGAACTGGCAAAATAAGTTTGTGAGAACGGAGCTTAATGAGAAGGACAGAAAAGTACTTGAAAAATATACAAAGTTTTATACGAATTTTATTGAAAGCAACACTGTAAAGAGCGAAATACTTGATGATGCAAGGTTCAAAGGGAAAGAATAACACAGTTTAAAGCTGAGAAGCTGTATAGGCAAATAGTACTTGGATTGCCTGATCTCTACTAAAGATGTACTATTTTCATAAATAAACATTAATTAATTATACAAAAGAGCTTGAAGTATTAAGAAATATTAAGTATAATATATTAGTATCTTTGGCTTCGGATTGGTTATGTGTTGTTTATAGCCTTCTGAGTGAATATTACAGAGTTACGGTAATAAAGTTTTAACTAAGTTAATATTTGGTCGTGCTAGGCGGGGAGGTAGCGGTGCCCTGTACCTGCAATCCGCTATAGCAGGGTTGAATTCCTGTCACAGGCTTATTTCTGTTAGGTCTGCCCTCTTTAAGTGGTGATGAAAATCGGGTCCTGCGCAATGGAAATCTATGAACCCCGTCAGGTTCGGAAGGAAGCAGCGGTAAGTAGTCAATTCCGTGTGCCGTAGGATTGCCTGGTTAGAGCTAACTGTGGAGGTAACGCTTGTAGTAATCTGTCGAAGATGGGTGCACGGCCAATTTAATAATATTACAAATGCCGGATAAATCAGGAGGAAAAGCTATTTAAACTTATTAAATAGCTTATTTGTATTTTTATTAAAAGATTTTATAGGCACAGTTTAAGGCTTGTATCCGGGCCAATCTTATAAAATCATAAATATTTTTTCGGGGTTTAAGGGGTGATGATATGGCGTATCTGGCTCTATATAGAAAGTGGCGGCCGATGCTTTTCAAGGATGTTGTTGAGCAGGAGCATGTTGTAAGGACACTTAAGAATAGCGTTTCTGAAGGACGCATTGCCCATGCTTACCTTTTCTGCGGCACCAGGGGTACAGGTAAGACAACTATGGCAAAAATTCTATCAAGGGCTGTAAACTGTCTTGAGCCGAAAGACGGAGACCCGTGCAATACATGTGAAATATGCACAGGTATAGCAGCCGGAAGTATACTTGATGTAGTTGAAATAGATGCAGCATCGAATAATAGTGTGGATAATATAAGGGATTTAAGGGATGAGGTAATTTATTCTCCTTCAAAAGCAAGGTACAAGGTATATATAATTGACGAGGTACACATGCTTTCAACCGGGGCTTTTAATGCTTTATTAAAGACACTTGAGGAACCTCCGCCTCACGTGGTATTCATACTTGCGACAACAGAACCTCATAAATTGCCTGGCACAATCCTGTCAAGGTGTCAGAGGTTTGATTTCAGAAGAATACCTGTTGACAGCATAGCTGCGAGGGTGGAGTTTATTGCCGGGGAGAGCGGAATCAAAATTAACAGGGACGCTTCAAAGCTTATAGCGAGGCTGTCGGATGGTGCCCTTCGTGATGCCATAAGTATTCTCGACCAGTGTATGTCTCTGGGAAATAAAGAGCTTGCCTTTGATGACGTGTTGGGCGTAGTTGGCATGGTAAATGATACTTTTATTGCTGATGTTGTTGATGCTGTTAAAAATAGTGAAATACAGAAGATACTGAATCTTATAGAGCATCTGGTAATGGAAGGCAAGAATATATCACAATTTGTATCTGAGTTGATTTTATATTATAGAAATCTTCTGATATGCAGTTCAACTGACAAGCCGCACGAAATAATTGAAGCCTCATCAGATACTGTTAAGAAGATGAAGAGCCAGTCTGAGGGGTACAAACGACATGAAATAATGGCTTTTATAAAGGAACTGTCTGAGCTTGAAGCGGGCTTAAGGTGGTCGGCACATCCGAGAATTCTACTGGAAATTGCTCTTATTAAATTGTGTGAGCGGAATGTTGACTTTGGCGATGCCGGAATTATAGGAAGGCTGGAGAAGCTTGAAGAGACTATCGGGAATATAGTTTCAGTTTCAAATAAAGATACTGCAAATCTGATAAGAAGAAATGAAAATAGGGAAATCAGACCTGAGACACCTGCGAAAAGTGTGGAGGATACCTGTAAACCGTCCCAGAAAGATGGAGGAAAAACTGCAGGAAGCATGAAGGGTCTGGAAGTGTGGGCTGAGGTACTGAAAGAACTTAAAAATAATGGAAGAATGGGACTTTATACTAACCTGCTTGATACAAAAGTGATAGAAATCAGTAATAAGGTTGTAGGTCTGGTTTTTAGCAACACAGGGAGTATTAATAAACTTTATGTTTCAAAACCCGAGAACATGGAAGTCGTTGAAGCCTGCCTAGGAAAGTGTTTAGGCAGGGATATTAAAATAAAGTGTATTGGTGAAGATGAAATGGTTACCGAAAGGAAAACGGAAGAAGAGAAGGATGAACTGCTTGAAAAGGCACAAGATATAGCATGCAGGTTAAATACAAAATTAAACATAATTGACGGGTAAAGAAAACAGATGAAATGAAGTAAAAATTAGACTGGTAATTTCTATTTGGAATATATATAATGTCTATGGAATATTGTTATGAAATGCTTAAAAATATTAATGGAATGTGCATACACTAAACTTAAAGGCAATATGTTAAATTTATAGTTGGAGGTTGATTTTTTATGGCAAAAGGTTTTCCGGGATTTGGAGGAAATATGGGCAATCTCATGAAACAAGCCCAAAAAATGCAGAAAGATATGGAGAAACTGCAGGAGGAGCTTCAGGAGAGGACAGTCGAAGCGTCTTCCGGCGGAGGAGCTGTAACTGTAATTGCTACCGGTAAAAAGGAAATTAAAGAGATAAAAATCAAACCTGAAGTAATTGACCCTGATGACGCTGAAATGCTTCAGGATCTTATTCTGGCATCGGTTAATGAGGCAATAAGAAAAGCGGATGAAATGGTTAACTCTGAAATGAGCAAAATAACAGGCGGATTGGGTAATATTCCAGGTCTGTTCTAATACTGCAGAAGTGTTTTGAATATTCAGGCGAAAATGAACTCCTAAAAAGAGGATAAGGGTGGATTAAATGAGTTTTTATGCAGCACCCATAGCGAGGCTTGTTGAAGAGTTTGAAAAGCTTCCCGGCATAGGTCATAAAACTGCCCAGAGATTGGCTTTTCATGTGCTTAATATGCCTCTGGAAAAAGTGAATAAACTTGCTAGTGCAATCAACGATGCAAAAGAAAAGATTAAATACTGTTCGGTATGCGGAAACCTGACTGATGAGGAGATATGTTCTCTTTGCAGCAATAAGGGCAGGGATGACTCCTTGATATGTGTAGTTGAAGATCCGCGCGATGTAGTTGCAATGGAAAAAATAAGGGAATTCAAGGGTTTTTATCATGTTCTTCACGGAGCTATTTCGCCAATGGAGGGCATTGGTCCTGAAGACATAAGGATAAAGGAATTACTTTCAAGGGTTAGTGAAGGAAACATTAAAGAAATCATTATAGCTACAAATCCCAATATTGAAGGTGAGGCAACCGCAATGTATATATCAAAGCTTCTTAAGCCCCTGGGAGTAAAGACAACCAGGATTGCTCACGGTATACCTGTAGGAGGGGACCTTGAATATGCAGATGAAGTTACTCTTGCCAAGGCTCTTGAAGGAAGACGGGAAATATGACTGGCAGCTCATTATTGTTGTCCCAAAATAAAGTTTTATAACAAGAAAATAAAGTTATATCATGAGCCACTTCAAGGTTGCGCAATAAGGCATCCAAAGGAGTGGCTTTTTTGCTATAAGTCGTTTTCATTAGGAAAAACAGGTAAAAAGTTAAAGGTTGTTCACTTGTGCGACTTGGATATTTAGGGCCTCGAACTTTTTATTAAAAAAATTAATATAATAATTAATAATATTTATATAGTTATTGACAATAATATTTATATACATTAAAATTATTAATATAATAAGAAATATTAAAGTCAATGATAAAAATATTTAGAGTATATTGATGTGTGCTAAAAATAATTAAGGAGTGATTTTATGGGTAAGGAAGTACTTGGGAAATGTCCTGTTTGCAATAGTGACACTCAGGTTACAAGAGTATTTTGCAATACATGTAAGACAAGTATCGAAGGACGCTTTGAACTTTGTAAATTCTGTAAATTGACCCAGGAGCAAAAACAATTTATCGATGTTTTTATAAAGTGCAGGGGAAACATTAAAGAGGTTGAAAAAGAATTGGGAATATCCTATCCGACGGTAAAGAATAAACTTGAGGATGCTGCGGGTGCACTCGGCTATAAAGCTGAACCGGAACAGACGGATGGTGCAAAGAGAAAAGAAGTACTTGACAGGCTCAACAATGGAGAAATAAGTGTAGAGGAAGCACTTGAATTAATGAAAGGTTGATTAATAAGACGGGAGGCGGTTTATAATATGTCAGTTAACGAAGAGAAATTACTGGTGCTTAAAATGCTTGAAGAGGGCAAAATTACGAGTGAAGAAGCCATAAGGCTTATAGAGGCAATTGAATCAGGTAAAAAGGAAACTGAAACCAATTATAGTTACTCGTACAGACAGCAAAAGAAAGTCAATTTCAGCGATGAAATTTCAAAAGTTAAAGACAGGCTGA
>JAAZCB010000465.1 GCA_012513545.1 Clostridiaceae bacterium | reverse complement strand
CAAGCAGGATAATGTCACTTCCGCTTAAATGTCAGCCTGCAATTCAGCTTTAGGACAATTGTTTATAGACTGCTGTGTAACATTATTTTAGATTCTCCCAAACAATAGAAATAAAAACAAGTATATATAAATTAGAGGTGATATCATTGTTATACATTTATGTTGGCTGTTTTACCTTCGGAATACTGTTCAGCGCAATATCGTTTATATTTGGACATCATGGTGGAGATCACGGATTTGATTTACACGGTGCAGAGGTAGACCATGGAGCGGATTTGCCTTCGCCATTCAGTCCTCTGGTTTTATCAAGTGCAATTATTGCATTCGGTGCCATTGGTATAATAGCAAAAGTTGGGTTTGCCATGGAAGACCTTGCTAGTGCGTTGGTTTCAGTAGGGCTTGCAGGTGCTGTAGGAGCGGCGATTTTTTTTGGAATTGTCAAGTTTATGTATAGTTCGCAATCAAATTCAACATTTTCTCAGGAGGATCTTATAGGTATCGAGGTTGAAGTACTGACACCAATACCGCTAAACGGAGTAGGAGAAATAGTGTATGTTATTAACGGTGAAAGGCACAGCTTGCCGGCAAGAAGCTTTAACGGGCAAAAGGCTGACAGGGGCGAAACTCTTATGATAAAGGAAATAACAAGTAATGTTGCGGTGGTGGCACGAAAGTTTAATCTTGAGGATATTGTAGTCGGTGGTGAAGATGCCGGTAGTGAGAGTGAAATAGATCCCTGAAAATGAGGGCTTAAATCTGGATAGCATTTACCATCCAGTTTAATAAATTTATATCTATAAAAGGAGGTCGTTTGATTTATGGGTCCATTTCAAGTTACTGTAATAGTAGCTGTAGTTGCTGTTTTTTTTATTTTTCTTATGATAGCTGTATTTGTGAGCAGATATGTGAAGGTAGGACCGGATGAAGCACTCATAGTATCCGGAAGGAAGAAAAAGATGACCAACGGGCAAGTCGTCGGCTTCAGGATAGTAAAGGGCGGAGCAACATTTGTGTGGCCGATTTTTGAAGAAGCTAAAACAATATCATTAAGGATTTTGCCTTTGGATGTAAATTCGAGTGCATATACTTCTCAAGGTGTACAGGTTACAGTTGATGGTGTTGCGCAGATTAAGATTGATTCAAGCCAGGAGGCTATTGCTACAGCGGCAGAACAGTTTTTGAGTCTCAAGATTGAGGAAATAAGGCGTATTGCAACTCAAACACTTGAAGGACATCTTCGTTCAATAGTAGGTAATTTAACAGTAGAAGAAATAAACCAGAACAGAGATGCTTTTGCGCAAAAGGTTCAGGAGCTTGCTGCCGGTGATCTGGCCAACATGGGACTCAGAATAATTTCATTTACAATAAGGGAGATTGCAGATAAAAACGGTTACCTGGAGAGCCTGGGAAAAGCACAGATCGCACGTGTTCAGAGGGACGCCGTGATCGGGCAGGCAGAGGCGAAAAGGGATGCTGACATAAAGAGTGCAGAAGCTATGCAGGCCGGTCAGACAGCTAAATTCCTTGCAGAAACCAAAGTGGCTGAATCCAACAGGGACAAGGAGATGAAGGTTGCCGAATATCAGGCTTCAATAAATGAAAAGAAGGCTGAATCAGACCTTTCCTATGATAAGAAGAAGTATATTGTTGAACAGGAAGTACAAAAGGAAGCGCTACAGGTTGAAATTATCAAGAAGCAGAAGGAAATAGAACTTAATGAACAGGAAATCATGAGGAAGGAGAAAGAGCTTGAAGCCACTGTTAAGAAACCGGCTGAGGCTGAAAAGTTCAAGACCCTTGTTGATGCTGATGCAAGCAAGTACAGAACTGAAGTTTATGCTGAGGCAGAGCGCATAAAAAGGTCAAAGGAAGCTGAAGGACAGTCATTTGCCATAAAGGCTGAAGGACTTGCCAAAGCTGAAGCTATAAGGGCTGCAGGTCTTGCAGAAGCTGAAATTATTCAGGCAAAGGGAGAAGCTGAAGCAGCTGCAATGATTAAAAAGGCAGAAGCTTACAAGATGTTTAATGATGCTGCCATGGCCCAGATGGTAATTGAAAAGCTTCCTGAGATAGCAGCAGCTGTTGCTCAGCCTCTTTCAAAGACTGAAAAGATTATTATGATAGGCGATTCAGGTGCTTCCAAGATCACCAAAGACATTACAAATGTTATGGCACAGCTGCCTGAAACGGTGAAGGGTATTACTGGTATTGACCTGAATCAGATTATTAAAAATTATGCTGATAAGGGAGGAAAAGAAGCGGATAAGGAATAATTATCCTGCTGCAACTAAGAATTCATGGCTCATTGTTGCTGGACTTCTGTAATAATATATATTGCCAAAGTCCGGCGTTAAGAGCCTGAATTTCTTTTATAGAAAAAGTTTAGCTGAAAAATGTTGTTTATATTAATTTTTAAGTACTAATAAAACAAATAAATTAAAAAAATTAATAAGAAGATTAAAAAAATTAATTTATTTATTGGAATTTTATATTAAATAGTGTATTATATATAGTATAGATTAAAATTGTATTTTGAGAATTGAGAGGAGGAACAATAATGGATTTTATAAAAAATATAACAAAGAAGGTTACCGAGACCGCAAAAGTTGCAGCTAAGAAATCAGGAGACATGGTTGAGCTGACTAAGTTAAAGATGAATATCAGTTCTGAGGAGGATAAGATCGAAAAAGAATATATCCAGATGGGTAAAATTGTTTTCGAGACATATGAAAAAGGTGAAAAAGTAGGAGAAGAATTTGAAGCACACTGCGAGAAAGTTGTATCATACAGAGAAAATATTAATGCAATGAAGGATCAGATTTTAAAATTGAGAAATGTTAAGGTTTGTCCGGAATGTGGAGCCGAGCTGGAGTCAGAAGTTTTATTCTGTGCTAAATGCGGTATGAAACAGGAAATAATTCTTAAGCCTGTAGAAGAAACAAATAATGATGATAACGATGGGGTAGAGATCATTGAGAGTACCGACCTGACAGGTGAAATTGATGAAGTAGAAATAACAGAAGAAACAGATAAGGGATAGAAGCGAGCAGCAACTTGCAAGCAGGCCTTATGGCAGTAATGCCATGGGGCTTGCTTTTTTTCAGGTCGCAAAGAAACAATATAAGACTTGTACAAATATTTAATGTATATTATAATTAAGGAGTAAAGCATGTACATATAAAACTGGAGTGTTTTTTCAGGGGAATTTCTGAAACTGTCGCAGTTGAAATTATTATCCTATCGCAGATACGCTAAAATTCTATTAAGCTTATGATAATAATTAAAGAATTATTTCCTTTCCTGCCCCCTAAAAAAAAACATATAAACGAATAATTATAATGAGTGTATAGTTGTCTATATTTTCCGCTGATTTCTTTTGACCTGTAAAATAATTTACCGGTTTGTTTTAATTGAAATCACACGGGCTGATTGTGATTATGAACTTTGAAAATTATATAGGGGTTATGGATACTTAATAGTAAATATAAAGGACTGTAGCTGAAAATTAACTTATGCAGTAATAATTCAGGTTTAATATACTTTTTATAGTACTACTCTTCTCACAACTCATCAGCTTTTATCTGCAGCAATTATAAGTTATTTGTCTGTAGCGAATCTACGAAAATCCCATTTTTACTTATATAACAGTATATTTTCTTGTTGTAACGTTGAAGGATGTTGATTATTTCAGTTATAGGGATTATATATTTTTATAGTGTAATTTAGTACTGTGATGAAAATAGTGCAGGAGAAAATTTCCGCAAAAAGGGGGAATGGACTTATATTGCGGATATATTTGCGTTATTGCATCATATTACTTAATAAATAAGAATACATAATATGAAAGGGGAATAAGGGAAGAATGTTTAAGAAAAAGATTTCAATTGTTTTGGTATTTGCATTACTCGCATCTTTAATAGTTCCTATGACAGCTTATGCAGACGACACTACGTACAAGGGAAGGTTTGAAGAGCTGTATAAAAACATTATGACCGATGGTGCTAAGAATGGATACTTAAGTCCTGACGAAGGAGCACCTTACCATTCCATAGAAACATTGATAGTTGAAGCTCCTGACTATGGACATGTTACTACCAGTGAAGCTTTCAGTTACATGGTTTGGCTTGCAGCAATGCACGGCAGAATTACTGGAGACTTCAGTGATGTTACTAAATCATGGGATATAATGGACAAGTGGATGATTCCTGAAGCTTCAGAGCAGCCTGGTTATGGTAATGCAAGCGAAGTTAAAGGTTCATACGCAGATGAGCATGATGAGCCTTCCGGCTATCCTTCACTCATGGATCATAACAATGCTGGTGTAAACCCGATATTTTCTGATCTTAAGAAAGCTTACAACAATGGTCCGATGTACTCAATGCATTGGGTTGCAGACGTTGACAACTGGTACGGATACGGCAGCGGAACTGAGCTTACATTCATGAACACCTTCCAAAGAGGTGAAGAAGAATCTGCTTGGGAAACTGTACCTCATCCATCACTTGAAGAATTCAAGTGGGGCGGAAAGAACGGATTTATTGATCTTTTCGTAAAAGAACCAAACAATGGAACTCCATCAAAACAATGGCGTTATACAAATGCTCCTGACGCTGATATGCGTGCAATACAGGCTATTTACTGGGCAAACAAATGGTCAAACAATGACTCTTCATTAAAATCTTTGTCAGAAAAAGCAGGTAAAATGGGAGACTATCTCAGAAACAACCTTTTTGACAAATACTACAAGAAGATTGGTTGTCAGGACAAGAGCTCAGCTACTGCTGGTTATGACAGTGCACATTATCTTGTAAACTGGTATACATCATGGGGTGGAGACGTTAACGGTCAATGGGCGTTCCAGATTGGAGCAAGCCATAACCACTTCTTCTACCAGAATCCAATGGCATCATGGGTATTGATTAACGACCCAGCTATCAAATCATCAATGAAAACTTCAAAAGCAGTTACAGACTGGACTACAAGCTTACAGAGACAGTTGGAAATGATTACATGGTTGCAGTCACCTGAAGGACCAATCGCGGGTGGAGCTACAAACAGCTATAGGGGTAACTACTCAAAATATCCTTCAAATGCAGCAACATTCTATGATATGGTTTACGTAGAACATCCTGTATACGTTGACCCAGGAAGTAACCAGTGGATAGGAACACAGGTTTGGGCATTGCAGCGTGTTGCTGAACTCTACTACGAAACTGGAAACACATTGGCTAAAGATATTCTTGACAAATGGGTTGCTTGGGCTAAGAAAGAAGTTATATTAAACAGCGATGGTACTTTCCAGATTCCTTCAGACCTTGAATGGTCAGGTCAACCTGATACTTGGAAAGGACAACGTTCATCAAACAGCAATTTGAGCGTAAGAGTTAAGAGCTATGGTAATGACATAGGTTGTATCGGTTCAATGGCTAACCTGCTTCTGTTCTACGCAGCAAAATCAGGCGATACCGAAGCAAAGAACCTTGCTAAAGAATTGTTAGACCGTTCATGGAAGCTTTACCGTGATGAAGTAGGTTTAACATCTCCTGAAAAACGTAAAGACTATGTACGTTTCTTCGAGCAGGAAGTATACATTCCTTCAGGTTGGACAGGAAAAATGGCTAACGGCGATGAAATCAAAAACGGCGTTAAGTTCATTGATATCCGTACAAAATACAAAGAAGATCCTCAATGGTCAAAACTGGAAGCAGCTTACAATAGAGGAGAAGATCCTGAATTCACATACCACCGTTTCTGGCACCAGGCTGATATGGCTATGGCTTTAGGAACTATGGATTTACTCTTCCCGAATGAAAAGCCAGGAACTTCTAACACTAGTCCTTCACCTTCAAACGGAGGCGGATTACTTGGTGACCTTAATCTTGACAAAAAAGTTAATTCAACTGACTATGCATTATTAAGGAGAGTTATTCTTGAAATGACTACCATTACAGGAGAAGCAAAAGCAAATGCTGATTTAAATGGTGATGGTAAAGTTAATTCAACTGACTATGCTGCTCTTAAGAGAAAGATACTCAATGGTTAATGAATGATTAGTTACATATAATTAATTATTCTGACTAGTTTAAAAAACAAGAAGAAGGTAAATTTTACCTTCTTCTTGTTTTTATAAAGTAAAGAGCTATGCAGCCGGACAAGCCCGAGGCTTTATAAAAAAAAAGAATTGGTCTGAAAATTTCGCCAAATTATATGTTTTTTATGACGAAATATAGTATAATATATATTAATATGTCCTTAAATTGTTACACAGAGTTGCATTTTACAAAGGAGCTGATACTTGTGTCATCAAAGAACAAGGTAGAAGTGAGAATAGCGGGAAAAGACTATACTCTTGTAGGAATAGAATCTGATGAGTATATGCAGAAAATAGCTTTATATATAGACAGGAAGATGACTGAGATTATGAGGGTCAATAGCAAGCTCAGTACATCTATGGCATCTGTCCTTACCGCTGTCAATGTTGCAGATGACTATTTCAAGGCTCGTGAAAGTGTAGTCAGTTTAAGTACGGAGAATAAGAATGCTCAGGATGAGATTCTAAGATTAAAGGAAGAGAATAAACGCCTCACAAATGAGAATGCTATTGTAAGCAATAAAAATACCAATTTTCAACTGGAACTGGCAAAGAGGGAAGCAGAACTGAACGAGCTTAGAAAATCGTTTGAGAAATTGACCGGGGCGAAGTTGTAATTTAGTATCAATAATAAAAAGAATGTGAATAAGCATAAGTATTAAGCTTTAAGCTATTACTTTTTAAATAGCAATTTTGGAAAATGTTTGGCGCGAAGGCGCTTTTTTTATGGATGGAAGAAGACGCTCTGAAGAAACATATAAAGTACGTTTTGTTAATAGTATCAGGTGGGGTGATGAAAAATGAGGATGATATTTTTGTTTGTTGATGGAGTTGGCCTCGGAGAAAAAGATAAAAATAAAAATCCTTTTTTGGAAGCCAGGACTCCCAGTATTGATTATATTTTTAAGCAATTCAGAGTAATGCCCACGGACGCCAGTCTTGATGTCCCTGGACTTCCTCAGAGTGCAACCGGACAGACTACCATTTTTACAGGGATAAATGCATCAAAAGTGCTGGGCAGGCACTTGCACGGGCAGCCGACTATAACACTTAAAAAACTTATATTCAGAAATAACCTTTTTAAGGAACTTATAAAAATGGGCTTTAAAGTAGCAAATACAAACGTCTACAGAACTGAGTATATAAAAAGAATACTTGATCCAATGGAAAGGAAATTCCGTCCCTCTGTAACAACAGTAATGACGCTTTCATCAGGATTGAGTCTCAGGACGGTTGAAGATTACCTGGAGGGAAACGGTGTATATCATGATATTACAGGTAGTATTCTTGTGAATGAGGGGTATGCAAAAAATACCATATCTCCCATAGAGGCAGCACAAAGAATTTTTAGAATTAGCAGGAATTATGACTTTACACTTTTTGAGCATTTTATGACAGACATAGTCGGACACACGAAGGACATGGGACAGGCAATTAAAACTATAGAATTACTGGACAGCCTTATAGGGGAGCTTTTGAATATTACAGACCTTCGTGAGGATATAATAGTTATTACCAGTGATCATGGAAATATTGAGGATATGACTGTTAAAACCCATACCTTTAATAAGGTAGCTACATTTATTATTGGTAATGTTCCTAAGGGTGCAGACGTGAAAATCGATTCTCTTACAGATATAACACCTGCGGTAATAAAGATTTTCGATGGGAATACCAGTTCATTGTAGTAGAGTATGATAGCTTAAAGCAAATTAAGGGAGAGAAAAATGAAGTGCAATAAACCGGAATTACTTGCGCCTTGTGGAGACCAGGATGCATTCAAGGCGGCGGTGGAAAATGGTGCAGACGCTGTGTACTTAGGAGGCAGACTTTTTAATGCCAGGCAGTTTGCTGCAAACTTCGACAGTGAAAAACTTAAGGAAGCCTCAGACTATGCTCATGTAAGAGCTGTTAATGTTTATCTTGCCATGAATACACTTATGTCAGAAGGTGAGTTGGGCAAAGCACTGGAATTTTTGCAGGAAGCGTATCTTGCCGGGATTGATGGGGTGATTGTCCAGGATTTGGGTTTTGCAGCTCTTGTAAGAAAAGCATTTCCGGATTTGCCGCTTCATGCAAGTACCCAGATGACAATATACAATATTGAAGGGGTCAGAACCCTTGAGAAAATAGGCTTTAAAAGAGTTGTTCTTGCAAGGGAGCTATCTCTGGAGGAGATTGGCAGCATTTGCACGGAAACCGGGCTTGAGGTAGAAGTATTCGCGCATGGCGCGCTGTGTACAGGCTATTCCGGCCAGTGTCTTATGAGCAGTATTATAGGCGGAAGAAGCGGTAACAGAGGGAAATGTGCGCAGCCGTGCAGACTTCCATACGAATTGGAAGGTGAAAACCCAAACAGAAATAGCAGCATTAACAGGGGATATTACTTAAGTCCTAAGGATTTGTGCACGGTAGGATTATTAGGTGAAATTGCTGCAACTGGTGTAAAATCTCTAAAAATTGAAGGAAGAATGAAAAGTCCTGAATATGTTGCAACGGTAGTAAGGATTTATAGAAAGTACCTGAACCGGGTCTTTGAAAAAGGTAAACTATCCGTTAAGTATGCCATTGATGAACAGGATTTGAGCGACCTTCTAAAAATATTTAACAGGGGCGGTTTTTCGGAGGGCTATTTTAAGGGTAAGACAGGTAAGGATATGATGAGCTATGAAAAGCCAAAAAACTGGGGAGTGTATTTAGGTGATGTAATTACT
>JAAZCB010000464.1 GCA_012513545.1 Clostridiaceae bacterium | reverse complement strand
GGACAAATTATCACTGGCAATAAAATTCGTAAGCTCTATGAAAAGCTCGTTGATGATATTCACAATCCAAAAACTTATCCTGTATTACAAATGAATGGGGAGTATAAACCCATCAAATTTATTTTTGATGAAAAGAAAGCAAATAGACCGATTGAATTCATCGAAAAATTTTGTAAACAAAGTAAAGCACCGTATGCAGGACAACCATTAAAATTAGAACTTTGGCAAAAAGCATTAATACAAGCTGTATATGGTTTTGTTGCTGAAGATACTGGCTATAGACAATATCAAGAAGTGCTCTTAGAAATTGGTAGAAAAAATGGTAAGAGCACAATTATGGCAGGAATTGGTGCGTATCACATGATTGTAAATTCAGGGTTTGAAATATGCTGTGGGGCTAATACAAGAAGTCAAGCGGAGATAATATTTTCAGAAACAAAAAATATGTTGCAGCAGAATGAAATGCTTTCAAAAAGAGTAAAAAAGCGTAAGTATGATTTGTATAATGAAAAGTATTTCAATGTAATGAAACCTCTTGCAAACAATTCTAATCTCGATGGTTTAAACACAGATATATTCTTAGTTGATGAAATACATGAATTTAAAGATTCAGTAATGTTCGATTTAGTAAAGCAAAGTCAGGGTGTTAAATATGAACCATTAATTTTTATGGTTACAACAAATGGTTTTGTAAGAGATATGTTTTTCGATAACAAATTAGATTATGCTAACAATGTCCTTAATGGAATAATTATAGACCACACATTTTTACCAGTGTTGTATGAATTAGATGCTTTGGATTCAAAGGAAGCTAACAAAGAAATAAAAGATAAAAATAACTGGTTTAAAACAAATCCTTCGCTTGGAACATTTAGAAGTTTTGCTGATGTTGATAAACTTATAAAACAAACAGAGCACAACAAAAATGAAAGAGCTAAATTATTAGCTAAATATTTTAATCTTCCGCAAACAGGTACAACAGGAGTTTTTACTTTTGACGATGTTACAATCTTAGAAACATTTAATATAAATGATTTTAAAGATTGCTATTGTATTGGTGGTGTTGATTTAAGTTGTACAAACGATTTAACAAGTGCTGCATTACTTTTCATGAAAAAAGATTCTGATAAGAAGTATTTCTTAGTTAAGTCTTGGACTCCCAAAGACCTTGTAGCAGAAAAAGAAAAAGAAGATAAATTCCCATATAGTAGATGGGTTAATAAAAGCTACATTGATTTAAGTGGAGATACAAAAATAAATTACGATGATGTAACAAACTGGTTTATAGAAATGAAAGATAAGTACAATTTATATCCGCGTTGGATTGCATATGATCCTTACAATTCTAAGTATTGGATTCAACAAATGCAAGATACAGGTTTTGAAATGCAAGAAGTACGACAGGGTTTTCCAACTCTAAGCAATCCATTAAAAAATATGATAGCAGATGTGAAAGCAAAGAAAATTATTTTTAATAATGATGAAGTTATCAAATGGGCTTGCTTAAATTTAAACATTGAAACAGATAAAAATGAAAATATAAGACCAGTGAAGGGCAAAAACAAAAAGCGTCGTATAGACCCTTTCATGGCGATGTTAGATGCTTATGTTGTTTTAGAAAACAACTTCCAAGACTTTACAAATTATTTATAAAAGGTGGTGACAATATTGGAAATAAGATCAATGTTTAACCAAATATTTGGGAAACAAAAAAATCAACAGTCACAACAGTACACTAAAATGGAAATGTTGAATAATTATATGTCGCAATTTTATAATTTTGGCAGAGATATATTCGCTGATGAAAATGTTAGAGCTTGTATCGATACTATTGCGCGAAATGTAGCAAAAACAAAAGCAACTGCTATTGGAGCAAATAATAATAAATTGAATTATTTGTTATCTATACGTCCCAACCAGTGCATGTCGGCTTATGATATGTTTTACAAGACAATTACTCAATTGTATATTAATAATAACAGTTTTATTTTGATACAAAAAGATAATAACGATGTTATAACTGGATTTTATCCTGTTAATTCAAGTTCTGTTGATTTTTTAGAGAGTATGGGATATATATTTGTACAATTCACTTTTCATAATGGTAAAAAAGTAACAGTATCATATGATGATATAGTACATTTAAGACGTTTTTTTAATCGAAACGACATGTATGGTGATAGTAATGATGCTATATTGAATACTTTAAGTTTGTCAAGTACAGTTAATCAAGGTTTAGCAAATGCCATAACAACAAGTCATAATTTGAAAGGTATACTAAAGTATACAGGTAGCCTAAAACCTGAGGATTTAAAAAAACAAAAAGATATGTTTGTTGCTGATTTTGCAAATATAAATAACGCAGGTGGTATTGCAGCATTAGATTCAAAAGTTGAATATCAGCAATTGAAAGTTGAACCTGTAACAGCTGAACATGAGCAAATGACAATAGTTGAGGAAAAAATATATAAGTATTTTGGACTCAATAAGAAAATCATTATGGGAGACTTTGATGAAGATGTATTCAATTCATTTTATGAGTCAATTATAGAACCTTTATTGATTCAACTTTCGAGTGAATTCACTCATAAATGTTTCACAGAAAGAGAAAGAGGATTCGGTAATAGAATTGAGTTTTCAGGTAATAGGCTTAATTATGCAAGCAATTCAACAAAGGTTGCTATGATAAAAGAATTATTACCTTATTCTGTTTTTACAATTAACGAAGCAAGACAGTTATTTAACCTTGAATCTGTTGAGGGTGGAGATATTAGAATACAAACGCTGAATGTGGTTAATGCTGACAAAGCTAATGAATATCAGATTGGTGAAAAAGTAAATAAAGAAAAGGAGGGGGAACAACAATGATAAGTAACGATAGAGAATATAGAAGTTTTGATTTTGAACAATCAGATGATGAAAAGATGATAATTACAGGGAAAGCAGTAGTATTTAATACTCCTACTGTACTTTATGAGATCGATGGAATACAATACAAAGAAGTAATTGCACCAGGTGCACTAGATGGTGTAGATTTATCTGATGTTGTATTAGTAATAGATCACGAAGGAAAACCCGCTGCAAGAACGAAAAATAGTACATTAAAATTAGAAGTTAGAAACGATGGTTTATATATTGAAGCGGATTTATCAAAAAATGCAACTGGCAGAGAGCTTCATGAAGATATTAAGAATGGATTTTATCAATCAATGTCGTTTGCATTTACCGTGGAGACGGATGAGTATAATAGGGATACACGCACCAGAACCATTAAGAAAGTTAAAAGATTGTATGATGTTAGTGCGGTTAGTTTTCCGGCTTACAAAAATACTTCAATTTCAGCAAGGAGTTTCTTTGAAGCGGAGGCGGAAAAGGAACAAAAAGCTAAGGAGTTAGCTGAATTGCGACAGAAATTGATACTCTTATGTGACCTATAAGACCGACATAAAACAACTTAATATCAAAAACAAAATGGAGGATTTTTACAATGGGTAGAATTAATGAAATCGAACAAAGAAAATTAGAAATTAAAGAACTTTTAGAGTCTGATGCAAAAGACCTCAATCTCGAAGAATTAAGGTCAGAAATTGAAGCTCTAAATGCTGAAAAAGCACAGATTGAGGAAAGAAAACAAATTGCTGAAGGTATACAGGCAAATGAAATTAAGCCTGAAATGATTGAAAAG
>JAAZCB010000463.1 GCA_012513545.1 Clostridiaceae bacterium | reverse complement strand
TAATATAATCCAGTTAATAATGAGTCTTGCTATTATTCTTATTAGTTGCGAGCTTTTTACAAATGGTGTTGAATGGCTCGGAAAAAAGCTAAAGGTTGGAGATGGGGTGGTAGGCAGTATTTTTTCAGCAGTTGGTACATGTCTTCCGGAAACAATGGTTCCTGTTATTGCAATACTTTTTTTCGGCAATAATAAGGATTCTATAGATATAGGTGTGGGCGCAATTATAGGTGCACCTTTTATGCTTAGTACATTAGCTTTTTTTGTAACCGGAATAAGTGTGCTTGTATTTTGGCAGAAAAGAAAGACGGGATTGAATATGAATGTTAACAGTAACATATTATGCAGAGATATAAGTTTCTTTATTATTACCTACAGCATTGGACTGTCTTCAGCAATTATAAGCATACAGTATATAAGGAATTTAATCGCGGTGTTTTTGATAGCAGCATATATTTTCTATATTTTCCTGACAGTAAGTCAGGATAAAACCAACCATGTCAATATTGATAACCTTTATTTTTCAAGCATATTTAATGCAGAGCCCAGTATATACAATGTCCTGTTCCAGGTAAGCACAGCGCTTCTGGGAATAATCCTGGGAGCACACATTTTTGTAAAAAACATTGAGAAGACTTCAGAAGTAATTGGTATTTCAGCGCTTATATTATCACTGGTAGTAACGCCCATTGCAACTGAACTTCCTGAAAAATTCAATAGTATTATATGGATAAGCAAAAAAAAGGACACTCTTGCCTTGGGCAATATAACCGGAGCCATGGTGTTCCAGAGCTGTATACCTGTTTCAATAGGAATAATTGCAACACCATGGCACCTTGGACGTAATTTACTTGTCTGTGCCATTTTGTCCGTTTTGTCTGCTTCAACTACATATTTTTGGCTGGAAAACAGAAAAAAACTAAGTCCTGCACCCTTAATTATGGGCGGAGTATTTTACTTGATTTTTATCATTTCTCTTAAGCATTAATTGCAATTAAAACAAATTCTTAAGATTGAAGCTCTCTTTTTCCGGTATATGTTTTACATATTGTTTGAGAGCAGATATTTCTGCAAGTGCAAGAGCTGAATCCTTTGTTTTTATATATTCTGCCATCTTTATCAAGGAAATGTCTATGTTATCTATTTCCATGTGATCAAGCAGAACGGCCCAGGTCTTTTCAACCTTATTCCAATTTTCTTCAATTATAGACAGGCTTTCTTCAGCGCTACTCCAGTCTTTATTTACAGTATAGCTTTCGATTTCATTTATCTGTTGTTCCAAATCAAGTGCATTTTTTGAAAGGATACTCAATGTAAACATTGATGTACCGATAACAAGTATAAGTAATATGGCAGGAAGAGCCAGTGTCTTTATAGTGTTCAATTAAGTTTTCCTCCTTTTTAAATCCTTCTGCTGCCAGTATAGGTTACCCTGTGAGTCAAGACTGGCGAAAAGTATGTTTTTAATTTCACCTGCTCCTAATTTATTAAGTTCATTTTGGAGCCATAATTCGTCAAGTTTGGATTTTTTCAAATTATCATAATTTATTTTTCCGTCAATAATAAGGTCAAGAGGTATCCCGTCATATTCTGTGGGTATGTTAAGATCCTGGGCATTAACAGCCCTTTTTTGTGATTTGGGAATTACACTTAGCTGTCCGTTAGTTTCAAGTATGGCAAACTCAACATCTGCTATATTAGGTGTGTTCGTAATTCTGAGCTGTTCGAGCAGGTCATTCATGGTATACATTTCCTTTTTTAACTGATCTTCTTTTATTACTCCGTTTTCAATAAGAATACTTGGCCTGCCACAGATAATTCCACGGGCACTTGTACTTTTCAAGGAAAAAAAAGATATTGCAATCTGTGCTATCAATAAGGTCAGTATTGGTACTATTCCGTTAATCAATGGGATTCCTGTATTCTGCATTGGAACTGCGGCCAATTCAGATATCATAATTGCTACAGCAAGCTCAAAGGGTTGTAATTGACCGATCTGCCGTTTTCCCATAATTCTCATTACAATTACGACAAGAATATACAGTATTAATGTCCTGGCGAAAATTACTAACACAAAACCATCCTCTCCAATGTTTTGCTGTTACAACTATTAAAAGAATGACATGTCTTTATATTTTTCCGCTTTGTTTTTTTATTATTCATCATATATTAAATAAGTCTGCTAAAAAAAGGCATGATTACTTTATATTTAATCTGTTTAATTTCTAGAAAATATTAGCAATATGAAGCTACAGTGGGTTAGTGGGGGGTATTTCGTATTAACCCGTAATTATTAATGGAATAAAGAATAGATGCGTAAATATAATGGTATGCAACATTTATCAAAGTAATATAAAATAGTAATATTGATCATCTGACTTGTAAGAAATACAGTAAGCGTTTAATAACAGGAGGATAAACATGTATATTATTATTATCGGCTGTGGCAAGGTCGGTGCATCGTTTGCTGAAGTTCTGGCCAATGAAGGACACGACATTGTTATTGTAGACAATGATAACAATTCTTTTAAAAGTCTTTCTCCAGACTTTAACGGAATTACCGTAACGGGTGTTCCAATAGACCAGGATGTTTTGAAGAAGGCAGGAATTGAGACTGCTGATGCGTTGGCGGCGGTTACTCCTGATGATAATGTTAATATTATGGTTTGTCAGGTTGCAAAAGAAATTTTCAAGGTTCCCAGGGTAGTGGCAAGAATCTATAATCCGGCACGGGAACACGTTTTTCATGAATTCGGACTTAAAACCCTTTGCCCTACAAACATAACTGTTGATGTTATAAAAGCAATGATTCTCGGAACAACGGATGCTTCAGAGTATATGATAGGAGAAGAGGAAGTTGTCTTCAGGTATGAAAAAGTACAGAACACAAGTGTAGGCAGGAAATTAACGTCTGTTAAGCCGGGTAATGATTCCTTTTTCTTTGGAGTGATTAAGCAGGGAAAACTGCATTTTGCCAATTCAGAAATAACATTAGGCAAGGATGATATTCTAGTATTCGCAAGTAAGCGCAAATAACAGTTATTACCAATGGTGCTTTTATGAATTAATTTATTGTCTGGAGGTATTTCACAATGTATATTGTTATTGCAGGAGGCGGGAAGATAGGTTATTACCTTACCAAAACGCTTCTTCCTTATAAACATAAGATAGCTGTTATTGAACCGCAGGAGGAATTATGCAGAAAGCTGGCAAATGAACTCCGTATCCCTATTATTAACGGCGACGGAACAAACATTGATACTTTGTCCGAAGTTGAATTGGAAAAAGCCGATACATTTATTGCTGTTACAGGTAAAGATGAAGACAATCTTATTGCATGTCAGCTGGCAAAGAGAAACTTTGGAGTAAAAAGGACAATCTCAAGGGTGAACAATCCAAAGAATATTGAGGTGTTTCAAAAGTTCGGTGTTGATATAGTCTTGAGCAGTACGTCAATTATAGCGGACTTAATTGAACAGGAGATAGATTACTCTGGAATAAAGACTCTGATGAGACTTAAAAGCGGTAAACTTGTTATTAGCGAGAT
>JAAZCB010000050.1 GCA_012513545.1 Clostridiaceae bacterium | reverse complement strand
AGGCCTTGGACTGTGTATGTAAAGACTTTTATTTTCATGATAATGAGAGTATGCCTGATAACCATATACTGCAAGCAGCGGAAAACACGAAATAAGCTTAAGGCACTGTTTTAACACATTACTGACAGAAGTATCATCAGGTCTATCATCCATGCTGTAAAGGCACAATACCCCTCTGGATAAAACATTCATCATGTCTTTGCTCGGAGATTTCAGTATCATGTCGCGAACAAAGTCTTCAGGAAGTTTTCTGTATATAGAAAGCAGTTTTGTAAAATTTGCAAGGTTACTTTTATCCGGAAGCTCTCCAAAGAGAAGCAAATAACAGGTTTCTTCATACCCCGGCCGGTCACTGGAAATAAAACCGTTAACTATATCAACTATGTCAATACCTCTGTAGAGTAATCTTCCCGGTGCAGGAATCGTTTCATTCTCATCAATAATATAGGCATGAACCTCACATATATCAGTCAGTCCAACAAGCACACCTTTCCCATCCAGGTCACGAAGGCCACGTTTTACTTCGTATTTTGAATACAAATCAGGGTTTATTCTGCTCCTCTTTTGTGAAATATCGCTTAGATTCTCCAGCATTTTGGTTTCAAGCTCTACTGCTTTTCCATTCTCCATATACATCCCTCTTTTCTTTTATATGGTATATTACTGGTCATTTTCCTTACTTACATGCTCATGGTTCCTAAGATGCTCCATACAGTACTCATAGTCTCCCTCACAACCCGAACAGTACCTGAATTCCATCTGAGGATTGTCCTTGTCAGTAACTCCACATACTGTACACTTGTTTCTGTAATCTTTCCTTGGCAGGTTCATCTTGTATTTCGTCTTTCTGTACACTGAACTGCCTCTACCCCTTGTATTTAAAACAATATCCCTTCCGAAGAAGAGAAAATAGTTCAAAATTGCTACAACTACAGCAACCTTATAAGTCAACGGAACTAACGGTACTAATACAGTAAGACCAAAAAAGAACCAAGCCAGCCATGCCATGTACTTTACCTTAACCGGAATAAAAAAGAACAGCAATATTTCATAGTCCGGAAATATTCTTGCAAAAGCAAGAAACAGTGACATATTAAGGTAAGTTGCTGTAGCTAAAGTCCCTCCGAAAAAGTGGTTTAAGATGAATGAAGCGGCAGTTGTTCCCAGCATTCCAACTAAATAAAACAAATTGAATCTGAAGCTTCCCCACTCCCGTTCAAGAGACATACCTATTGTATAGTAAAAGCTTAATACAAATACTATCCAGATTATATTTTCTATTCCGAGCACAGGAGGAATAAATATGTATGTAAGAAGCCTCCAGACCTGGCCTTTCATAATTAATCCCGGATCGAGATAAAGGAAATTGAAAACCTCAGGTTTCAATAAATGGATCATGTATACCGTCATATTAAGAATCACTATATGAAGCATTAATCCCTTTATTGCAAACTTATGAAACTTCCTTTCCAATTTATCAAGTAAACTCATCGTCATCTCTCCCGATTGATTAAAATGTTATTAATAAATTATACCCTACTTAATATTATTATTCAAACAATAATCTTCCTTCAATTGTTTCCTGTATATTATGCAATTATTATTTTTTCCATAAAGAGCTCATGATTTCTTTAGATAAGTTAAGTTAACAACTAATATTTTGTCGCTTTGTACATTTTTATGTAATAACTACATTTTTTTATAGACAATGACATGGCTAATGTTATATTATTGTCTATATAGAAAAAATGCATTGGTTTTTCAAAATCTGAATTAATATGCTCAGACTTTGCGAGAGCCATATAATGAGAACTGGACGCACTTTAAAGTTCATGAAATTCTCTATCGCGTTCAAGATACATAATGTTGTAGCTATTAACATTATGTACAATCTGATTTTTCATTTGGGTATGATAAAACAGCACTAAACAAAGTAACCTTAATATTATTTCAAAGGGGATGAATACATGAAAAAAAGTCAGGTTAATTATCTTATTTCATTTTTTGTCATTATTTTTTTAATTATAATGATGGCCACCTTACCTGCCAGTTCAGACTTAAGTAATGAAACCAGGGCATTGGCTGGCAATTCCGCAAACGCCACGGAGTTTTTGGATTAATAAATTTATGATAATAAATTCACTATCTTTCAGCTTAAAACTCAAATCTCACACCATTAGGATT
>JAAZCB010000049.1 GCA_012513545.1 Clostridiaceae bacterium | reverse complement strand
TACTACATGTATAACGGTCATGCTGATGTTACCTCATTATTCAACACAACTACCGAAACAGTTGATGCAACTTATTACTACGATGCATTTGGTAATATAAGTGAAAGTACTGGAACTGTAAAAAACAACATAACCTATGCAGGATGTCAATATCATGAGGAAACCGGACTGTATTACCTCAATGCAGGGGATAATGACACGATTCTCTTTACCTTCTATCCTACGGCTTTGAAGAGATTTCTTGGTGCTCTACTGATGTTCCCGAAACCTTTCACTTAGTTTATTTGTTAAATTCGTTAATGTATTTTTCATTTCATTTTGGCCGTTTATTTCAATAGCCTTAACTCTGGCAGCACTAATTCTATTCTTAATAGATAATGTCTCAACTGTATACTTTCCGCTACCCTCACTTACACACTTGCTATTACCAGGAGGCTTTAGGATATAACCCCTTTCGGCTAGAGAAACGGATTGGTTGTCGGCTACTATAATATGGTCGGGACAGTTAACATTAATAGTACCGAGAGCAGCAATGATATTGTTTGTTACTTCTAAGTCTGCGTGGCTTGGTGACAGCCTGCCGCCAGGATGGTTGTGTGCAAGAATTACCGAATTTGCATTTCTTAAAATAGCTTCTTTTACTATCTCACGAGGGTAGACGGGTGATTCATTGACTGTTCCGGATGACATAACTTTTGTTGATATGACGCGGTTCCCGCTGTCTAGAAAAGCGCATATAAACCGTTCCTTATCTTGAAATCCTTTCATTAGCTCTTTGAAATATTCCTGTGCCAGGATTGAGGAGTGCAATATATACTGTTTATCATGCGTTTTCAAGTTGTCAGTTGTATTGCGGAGTTCTTTAAGCTCCAACAGTTTTTGAAGCTGCTTATCGGTTATTTTAAGCACTGTAGGATTTTCTATAAGGCTCTTTATTGTATTTTCCTTCAGGTAATCTGATATAGTGCTCTTTTTTATTCCAGTGAACTTGTATAACAGCTCGGCAAAACGTTTTTTATCTTCATCATACTGCATTTTATTTTATCTCCTTCATGTATAAAAGTAGTTCCCCCAATTCTGCGATCTTCTGCTGATCCTGAATTGATACACATAAAACCTCAGGACTGCGTAATACCTTGTCAATTCCATAAGCGCATATGCATTTTAAGAGCCTGTCACGGTTTACCCCGGTAAGGTTGCAAATGAGGTCTGCAATTCTTGACTGTTCTTCAGTTGGTTCTTTAGGAACAAAAAGAAAATCTTCATCCATTGGATAATCCATAATTTTTCTCCCTTCTTTATATGTAGTAGTAATTTTAACAGATTTGGGGGAGCCCTCCGCGATGACTCCCCCGCGACTAAAGTCGCTCCCCCTCTTCCGCGGGAACCAATATTTGCTGACAGGAAAAACCGCCTGTCAACAAACATTGATTTAAAAGTAAAGGTGATAAATATTACTGTGGCTGCGGAAAATCAGGTGTCCTCAAAACTTATATTTTCAGAACTTAATGAGTTTGTGAAATCAAGACTGTCAAACTCTTCGGAGGTAATTGTATCAAGCTTTAACAGTACACTTTCGGCCAATACAAGCATATCTGCATCATCTATAAGCGGAAGTACTTTTTGTATTTCATTTTTTGTGTCCTGTATAGTTGGCGCCTTATAAATATCTAAAAATGTTAATTCTTCAATTGTAAATGGCATGTTAACGACTCCTTTCAGCAAAAACCTCTTTTATATTTTCTATGCTTTTAGCAGGATGTTCCTTAACTTTTTCTTTTGCATCCAGCATCCTATCTTGTATGGAAGGCCTGATAAAATCATTTTTCAACGGTGTTCCCGAATTTTTCAGTTCCATATTATCCGGCAAGTGATTATATGCCTTTCCGGAATTATTACAAGTTTTCTCCGTATCAAGGTCGATTTCATTGTCGTGGATAACACTGTCCAATATATTTTGCTTTGACATCTGCAATTCCCTGTAGGCTGTTTCTATCTCAGTTATGAGCTTGCTTGCAGTTTTTTGTATTGTGTCCAGGGAACTCTTTAATTCCTTGAGCTCTTTGTCGCTGCTCCAGGCTGCTATGTAGCCGAAACTATAGTTTGATGTGTCAATGCCGAAATGGTTTGAGACCACAAAAGCAATACTTTCAGCCTCGACTTCCCTTGTCCTGCTGTCCTTCTTTTCATCATTTGAATTGGTATGAAGTATTGAGTGGGCTATTTCATGCAGGCAGGTTTTTATGGTCTGGGCTTCACTCATTCCGGTTTTTACAGCTATTGATCTGTTATGAGGGTCACAGTATCCGTTTGCTCCTGAGTTTATATTAAGGAGCTCAACAGGGAAGGGAGATACCTTTTTCAAAGTGCTGAAGAAGATTTCAAAGTTTGCGACATCGGCTTTTAATTCATTTGCTATAGAGGGTAATGGCTCGCCTGTTGTCTGGCTGATATCAAACACGGAAACTGCCCTGAAATATGGTTTT
>JAAZCB010000462.1 GCA_012513545.1 Clostridiaceae bacterium | reverse complement strand
GAGGTAATGAAAATATTAAATGAATACCTTGAGAGGCTTGATGACGCCCCGGATTTTTCAGAAGGAAGTCAAATGGGTGAAATGACACATGCTTACGGCACAGCATATATTTCGGCTGCTATTGCACAAGAAAGAGGCCTTAATCCGGAGTTGGCATTTATCATAGGTTTAATGCATGATGCAGGGCGGATAGCGGGTAATTTGGAGGGAGAAGACCATGGCAAAAAGGGGGCGGAATTAACGGAAACGCTCCTTGCCAGAACCGGAAAATTCAGCAAAGAGGAAACTGATACAATATTTCTTGCAATTTATAATCATTCAAATAAAAAAGATGAAGGAAGCGGGTACGAGGAAGTAATAAAGGATGCAGATGTTGTTGAGAGAATCCTTATAACTAAAGAGACCTATAAAAGCAGCAAAAAAAAGAGAAAGAGACTTAAAGCCTCATTAGAACAGCTGGGACTTAAACTTAAGGAAAAGAAGTAACAATGCTCAAGATGCAAATATATTATGCATGCTGGAAAGAACTGCAGCTAATAATACATATAGCAGAGAAATTTCAGAGAAGAAAGACTAAAATCGAAAGAGAACCGGAAGTTGCTCAAAGTTTGACTGCTCCAGCAAAGGAATAACTCTAGAGACAATGATTGCGGTAAATAATCATTAAAGAGGCAAAACCGTAATATCGGAGCAATACAGACTGAAAAACCATACGGTTTGTATTGCGGTTTTATTCCTTTATTGTATTGCCAGAAATAACATAAATAAATTTAATAGAATTCTATTGACATTTCATTATGTTATTGCTAAAATAGTAAAGCGTGCCGGACATGATAAAGAATAACGGCTGTGCAATTGAATTATGGCGGCGTGGCTCAGTTGGCTAGAGCATGCGGTTCATACCCGCAGGGTCGTTGGTTCAAGTCCAACCGCCGCTACCAAAAGCTTTGTTATTTGAAAATTTTATATGGCCCATTGGTCAAGCGGTTAAGACACCGCCCTTTCACGGCGGTAACAGGGGTTCGAGTCCCCTATGGGTCACCACACGGGCGCTTAGCTCAGCTGGGGGAGCACCTGCCTTACAAGCAGGGGGTCATAGGTTCGAGCCCTATAGTGCCCACCAAAAAAAAGGAACCGTATCATATGAAGAATATGATACGGTTTCTTTTTTTTGCTTTGATCGTCTTTAAATAAAGTTTTTGACTAAAAGTTACAAAAAGCAGCATATAAATTTTAAAAATCAAACTTTACCTATTAACGCTAACTTTTACCTGTAAGTTTGTTCTATGTAATCCAGCGTTAGGTTTTGCGGATATGTGTCACAATAATTTTTTGTTTCATCAGCCGGATATGACAAACATTTCTGTTGGGATTCCATATAATCAATCCTGCACACAAAATCAGAGCAACGGTTTTAAAATTAATTAAAATTGGGGGTTACAAAAGATGAAAACGCAGTTGGTTTCAAATCAAAAGATTAATTTTGGATGGGTGTATGGCAGGGCAAAAGGAAACTTATTATCGGGTATTACGTTATCTTTGAATAACATGATTATGCTGTTAATAAGTTTTCTATTGGGAAGAGTGAATTTGTTTGAAGGATTTATGCCTTTTGGTCTTGCTTTTTATGCTGCAGCATCAGTTATAACCGGGAAGAGATTTTGGACTGCAGCAGCAGTATTGCTGGGAATGATTACTGGTGGAGCCCGGGGAGAGCTATATACAGGTTTTTTCTTTTTACTATTGTTTAATGTGGCAAGTTACCTTATAAAAATTAAAAAGGTAGATTTCAAGCTTGCTACAGTAGGATTTGGTGCAATACTGCTGCCTAAAATGATCATGGTTTATTATGAAGGATTTTTTGTTTTTGATTTTTTAAGTGCTTTGTTTTATTCTTTTCTTGTTTTTTCATTAATAGTTGTCTTTGGAAAAAGCGTAGGAATAATTGACAGCTTAAAAAAGAGGCATGTCTTAACTAATGAGGAACTGATAAGCTTTGCTCTTGTAATGGCTGTTTCTGTAGCAGGGCTTAATGGTGTGCCTGTACCCGGTATAAATCTTACAAATGTTATAGGTGTTTTAGGGGTAATGCTGCTGAGCTATAGAGCCGGACCGGGGGTAGGAGCGGCAGCAGGCGTAATTACAGGAATTGTTGTCAATATGTCGGATCATCAGTCACCGCACGTTATAGGAGCATATGCATTCTGCGGACTATTGGCGGGCGTATTCAAGAATCTTGGGAAAGTAGGGGCGGCACTTGCATTTATTGCTGGAAATGCACTGCTTACTATATATATAAACGGTTCTACGGAGGTTTTAATATACATCAAGG
>JAAZCB010000048.1 GCA_012513545.1 Clostridiaceae bacterium | reverse complement strand
TCCCCATTTATTGTCATATGTCAGCTCGCCAAAAAATGCTTTTGCTTCTATGAAAGCTGCTTCGAGCAAGTCATATTTATTTATTTCAATATCCCCGGGTTTGGAGAACTCCGGCCCGTTGTAATCTAAAGGAAAAGCATCTACAACATACATCATTTCTCCGTTTTTTGTTTTTGACATGATATATAAATATTTCATACTATACATTCTTTTGTAGTTCCAGAGCTGTTCTCTTATTTTCAGGTATTCCGGTATAGACATTATTTCAGCTGCTGCACCTTTTTGTTCTTTAAGTAATAGAGTACGTTCAGCAACTTTTTGAAGTTCATCAGCTCTGATATCATTCGAAATATTTTTGGCAATATTTTCAGCCTTGATACCTATGGATTCTCTAATTAAATCAACTGCTGAAAAATATATAGAGTAACCTAATCCTACTCCCAATGAAATTATCACAACAGAGAACAGCAAGTTCATTTTTGTTTGTAGTCTCAAAGCTTTCATCCCCAAACATCTACATTATATCTCGTATAATGTTTATTTTCACTAGAATTTAATTTTATTTATTTCCAATATTGATTATGTTACATTTTCTATATATTATCAAATTCTAGCATGAAATTACAAGTTAAAAAATGTATATTTTGCACCTTTAATTTTATCTTCCAACCGTATTCTTCCTCTTACTATAATAATATTGCTTTTACAATCACTCATAAAATTTAAGGGGACACCTCCAAACTTGCAAAAGTGTCCCCTTAAATATTCACCTTGTTCAATCGTTAATAAAACCGATTCACACAAATTCTATGCTTTTTTTACAGCAAACCAAACCTGTTCACCATTAATGTTCCATTCCTTCTTGTACCCATCAAGCTCTCCTGCTTTGATACTTTCTGAAAGTACCTCATTTAATATGAACGCCTGATTTTTAACCATCAAAGCCTCAATTTTCTCGTTTCCTTCAACATACAGGTTGATATAATCCTGTACATCAAAGTTGGCTTCTTTCCTCATAGTCTGGATTTTACTGATAATTTCACGGATGAATCCCTCTTCTATCAACTCAGGAGTAAGGTTTGTATCCAGAACCACAGCAATATCCCTATCTGTTTCAGATATAAAACCTTCCTTTTGAGCAGTCTCAATTAATACATCCGACTCAAAAAGCTCTACATCAGTACCATCAATGTTAAGATGGATTGCCTCTCCTTTTTTGAAGTGTTCCATGACCTCTATGTCGTTAATCTCAGCAAGAGCCTTGGAAATCTGGCCCACCAGTTTCCCGTACTTCGGTCCCACCGTTTTTAACTGAGGCTTAAACTTATACTTTATAAACCTTGAGGCATCCTCTGTAAAAATAACCTCCTTAAGGTTCAGCTCATCTTCCACAAGCACCCTGTAGATTTCCTCAAGCTCAAATCCAGCCGTTACATACATGCAGGAAACAGGCTGACGGTTCTTTATGTTTGACGCATTTCTGCAGGCACGCCCCATTACAACAAGTTTTAATACCCTATCCATATTCTTTTCAAGCTCTGTGTCAATAAACTGTTTGTTTGAAACCGGATACTCACAAAGATGCACGCTTTCGGGAGCATTTTTGTTTATACCGATTACCAGGTTCCTGTATATCTCCTCTGTGATAAAAGGCACAAACGGAGCAGCAAGAATAGATATCTGCACCAGTACATGATGAAGTGTCATATACGCATTAATCTTATCCTGGGTCATGTCTTTCTGCCAGAAGCGCTCCCTGCTCCTTCTTACGTACCAGTTACTCAAATCATCAACAAACGCCTGCAGCGCCCTTGCAGACTCGGTAATACGGTAATTCTCAAGGTTTTTGTCCACAGTGGAAATCAGCGTATTAAGCTTTGAAATTATCCACTTATCCATTATTGAAAGCTTATCGTATTCCATATTGTATTCATACGGGTTAAACTTGTCAATATTCGCATACAGCACATAAAACGCATAGGTATTCCATAACGTACCCATGAACTTCCTCTGACTTTCACTTACCGCTTCCTCATAAAAACGACTCGGCAACCATGGCGCACTGTTTATATAGAAATACCAGCGGACGGCATCGGCTCCCTGTTTATCCAGGACAGTCCACGGATCTACAACATTTCCTTTATGTTTGCTCATTTTTTGCCCGTCTTTGTCGTTTACATGCCCCAATACAATTACATTATCAAACGGAGCCTTGTCAAAAAGCAATGTGGATATAGCAAGCAAGGTGTAGAACCAGCCCCTTGTCTGGTCTATAGCCTCACTGATAAAATCCGCCGGGAAATTCTCCTTAAAAATCTCCTCATTTTCAAAAGGATAATGCCACTGTGCAAAAGGCATGGAACCTGAATCAAACCAGCAGTCAATAACTTCGCTAACACGTTTCATCCTGCCTGTCTTACACTTCGGACATACCAGAAGCACATTGTCAATATAAGGCTTGTGCAGTTCAATATCTTCCGGAACATTTTCACCCATTTCCCTGAGCTCTGCAATGCTTCCGATTACATGGCGATGTCCGCACCCGCATTCCCATATCGGCAGAGGAGTACCCCAGTACCTTGAGCGGCTTAATCCCCAATCCACAACATTTTCAAGGAAATTACCCATTCTTCCTTCGCGTATATTGTCCGGCAACCAGTTAATGCTGTTGTTGTTTTTTAATAGATTTTCCTTAACTGCTGTCATTTTAATAAACCAGGTGTCCAGCGCATAGTAGAGAAGGTGTGTATCACATCTCCAGCAGAATGGGTAGGAATGCTCATAATTGAGCTTGTTGAAGACCATATTCCTTTTATCAAGGTACTCAATAATTAAGGGATCTGCATCTTTAACAAACATGCCCTTCCAGGGTTCCACTGAATCAACGAAATTCCCCTGCTCATTAACCAGTTGAACAAAGGGTAGGTCATAGGCTTTTCCTACCTTATAGTCGTCTTCACCGAAGGCAGGAGCTGTATGAACAATTCCGGTACCATCCGTCAGAGTAACAAAATCTCCGCCGGCAACAAAGAAGGCTTTCTTATCTACACTGACAAAGTCAAATAATGGCTCATACTCCATGCCAATGAGATCCTGGCCTTTCATTTTTTCCAGAACTTCAAACTCTTCTTTAATAACATCATTTGCAAGTGCCTCGGCCAGAATATAAATTTCATCGGAACACTTTACTTTTACATAAGTTTCAACAGGGTTTACAGTTAAGGCAACATTCGAAGGCAGCGTCCAGGGAGTTGTCGTCCATGCCATCAGGTAAGTCTTATTTTCTCCTTTAACCTTAAACTTTACATAAATGGAGGCCTCTTTCACATCCTTATAACCCTGTGCCACTTCATGGCTTGAAAGTGAAGTTCCGCAGCGTGGACAGTAGGGCACTATTTTATGTCCCTTATACAGCAAATCCTTTTCAGCTATTTGCTTTAGCGCCCACCAGATAGATTCAATATAATTATTGTCATACGTAATGTAAGGGTTCTCCATGTCCGCCCAGAACCCGACTCTTTCACTCATCTGTTCCCATTCACCTTTGTACTTCCAGACACTTTCCTTACATTTTTTAATAAAGGCTTCTACGCCATATTTTTCTATTTCAGGCTTGCCATTAATGTTGAGCAGCTTTTCAACCTCAAGCTCGACAGGAAGCCCATGGGTGTCCCAACCTGCTTTTCTCAACACCTTATAGCCCTTCATTGTCTTATATCTTGGTACTATATCCTTGATGACCCTGGTTAAAATATGCCCGATATGCGGCTTTCCGTTTGCAGTTGGCGGTCCGTCATAAAAAGTAAAAACCTGACTGCCTTCCCTGCCTTTAATGCTCTTTGAAAATACATTATTTTCATTCCAGAAGTTTAGAACTTCCTTTTCTCTTTCAACAAATCGAAGATCGGTTGAAACCTTTTTATACATACCAAATTACCTCCAATATAATAAATTAATCATCATAGTATTTTATAAAATAAAAAACCCCTCGCTCTTATAAGGGACGAGAGGAATAAATCTTCTACGTTATACCACCCTAATGAATTCAGGTAGAATCAAAATTTCGGTACGCCTCATTAAAGGACAGACCTTTATTTTAATCACAAAAAACGTTTGCCAATATAAGATAACGGATTAACCGACAGCCCTTATTCATTGAAATAAATAAACCTTAACAATAATTCAGGGTGTGACTCATGGGTGATTTTCAAAAGTATATCTTTACAGGATTTGCACCAGCTACCCGCTCTCTTAAAAAGAATCTACCCTCTACTCTTCCAATCATCGTCTGTTCAATATTCGTATTATATTTATTTTAAACAGTTAACCGCTCTCTGTCAAGGATAAGCTGATATCCATTCTTATATCTCTTTTAAGATTTCAACAGTCTCTATAAGAATATTCCTTCCACCAAATCAACGTACTCATTTATGGTACGTCTCACCGTTAATAATCTTAAAAGACCTGTACAACTGCTCTAATAGTATCAACCTGGCAAGCTGATGGGGATAAGTTAAATTGGATAGTGATAGCTTTAAGTCAGCTGCCTTTAAAACCTCACTGTCAACACCTAAAGAACCGCCTATAACAAAAGTTATATGAGATTTTCCAGAAATAAAAAAAGAATTAAGTCTGTTGGACAATTCCTCAGAATCCGGCTTTTCTCCTTTAACATCTAAAACTACAAGGCAGCTTCCCTCCTTAACTTTCCTTAAAATTCGCTCCCCTTCCTTTTTCTTTATCTGAAGCTCCTGCATAATTCCGATATTATCGGGAGCCTGTTCGTCACTAACCTCTAACAGCTCAAGATTACAAAACCTTGACAGCCTTTTTACATATTCATTAATACCTTCCTTAAGATACTTTTCCTTAATTTTCCCAACCGCTATAACAGTTATTTTCATTATAGTATTTACACCTCAACTGCTTTTCCTGCCCTGTCCCTCATAGCAACAGAAAGATAAATATCATTTACAGGATCAATATTCTTTTCACATAGTATATTGCAAACCGTCTGGTATGCAAGTTCCGGGAAATTGTTTTCCTTGCTCAGGTGTCCTAAAAGGAAATGTTTTGTGCCTTTGCCTGCCAGATAGGCCACAACCTTGCCAGCCATTTCATTGCACAAATGTCCATTGTCGCCCATAATTCTTTTTTTCAGTGCCCAGGGGTATGGACCTACCTTAAGCATCTCAACATCATGGTTGGCTTCAATCAGCAAAAGGTCGCTGCCCTCAAAATTGCTCAAAAGCCCTTTGTTCATATGCCCAATATCGGTTGCACTGGTTACTTTTTTATTACCGACAAAAAAATTAAAGCCAACAGGTTCATTTGCATCATGTGGTATTGGAAAGGCCTTAACAAATATATTACCTATCTCAAATTCTCTTCCTGTATTAAAATACATTTTATTCTTTATATTGACCGGGCCAATAAGCCTTTCCATCCCTTCCCAGGTTCTTTCATTGGCATATACGGGTATATCGAATTTTCTTGATAATACACCGACACCTCTGATATGGTCACTGTGTTCATGTGACACTAAAATAGCGCTTAGATCCGATGGTGTTTCTCCTATGGAAATGAGCGCCTCAATTATCCTTTTTCCGCTTAAGCCGTTGTCAATAAGAAGCTTTGTTCTACCAGCGGAAACAAATAAAGAATTCCCACTGCTTCCACTGAATAAACTACAAAATCTTATCATTTATTAGTCTCCTGATAATATAAGGTTAGTGTTTCTCAAATACTTTATTAATAAAATCCTCCGAACCCGTTAAAGCATCAGGATTCTCAGATTTTCTACCTGTATAGGTAATTTGAGAATACACTACTGGTTAATCCTCAACCCTGGTTATTTTTGCTCCAAGACTCTGAAGCTTGTTTTCAAAATTCTCATATCCCCTGTCTACATAACTTATATTATACACCTCAGTTTCACCTTCCGCAACAAGTCCAGCAATTACCATTGCGGCACCCGCTCTCAAATCCATTGCCTTGACAGGTGCACCGGACAGCTTTTGAACACCTTCAATAACAGCTATTCTACCCTCTACCTTTATTAAGGCACCCATCCTTTTTAATTCATCCACATATTGAAATCTTTGATCCCAGATTCCTTCAGTAACTGTGCTTGTGCCATTCCCAAGGCATAGCAGCAAACTGATGGGAGGATGAAGATCAGTCGGGAAACCCGGATAAGGAAGAGTTTTTATATTAACCCTCTGAATTTCGTCTGTACCGGTAACCCTTATCCAATCACCGTCAATATGTATATTTATACCCATTTCAATAAGCTTCGCACTAAGTGATTCCAAGTGTTTTGGTATAACATTCCTTATAATAACATCACCGGCAGTCGCTGCAGCTGCAATCATAAAGGTTCCCGCTTCAATCATGTCCGGTATAACCGAATGGCTCACACCTCCACTTAGAACAGGAACACCTTTAATTTTTATCACATCGGTACCTGCTCCTTTAATATTTGCTCCCATAGCATTTAGAAAATTGGCAACATCAACGACATGAGGTTCCTTCGCAGCATTTTCAATAATAGTAGTACCTTCTGCTTTAACCGCAGCAAGCATAATGTTAATTGTGGCACCAACGCTTACAACGTCCATGTATATCTTACTTCCGACCAGACGTTCCGCTTCAATCTTGACTATACCATGGTCAATTTCAACTTTTGCCCCTAAAGCTTCAAATCCTTTTATATGCTGATCTATGGGTCTGTATCCAAAATCGCATCCTCCGGGGAATGCAACTTCAGCTTTCTTAAACCTTCCAAGAAGAGCTCCAAGAAGATAATACGAAGCACGAAGACTTTTAACCATATCATATGTAGCAGTATTTGATTTTAAATATTGAGAATTAACGACAAGCGTATTATTATCTTCGAAATTTATCTGGGCACCCAACTCGTTTAAAATATTCATCAAAATCTTTACATCGCTTATTTCAGGAACATTTTCTATTCTACAAGGCCCATCTACCAGTATGGCGGCTGGTATTACTGCAACTACAGAATTCTTAGCACCACTGATACTTACTTCTCCCTTAAGGGGTATACCACCTTTAATAACCAACTTACTCAAATACAACGCCCCCACTCATTCTTCTATTATCCAGCATTATTATGCAGTCTTTGCTATTACCATTGTTAGTATCAGATCAAAATACAATATAAAAACATAAACATCCAACTTAATTATATATCTTTTTTTTGTAAATAACATATCGAAAAACTACCAAATATCCTTCTTATAACAAATTTTATTCTAATATCTCCCCGTTATAAGCTTTAAAAAACATTTCCTCATACGTACCCTCTTTTTTTTGCTTGTCTGTATAAACTACCCTCCATGCGGGAATATCATCAAGTTCCTTTGTATCCTTCTCCATTTTGTTCTCTGAATAACCGATATCTATATCCTTTATGGCAATATTCGCATCCGTTAAATTCTTCAATAAAACCTGATACAGCGGCATAACATCTTTTCCTTTTGATAAAGACCCCAAAGTCCTGTATCTGCAACTCAAATACACACTACCTTCTACGCCGACCCTTACGGAAACCTTATTCTTATAGACCCAGAATCCTTTATATTTTTGTCTGTAAACGAATTCTTTATCTTCGCCATTTTTGGTCAAGTAATCGAATTTAAAATCCTTTAACGGTATATCAAGCTCCTTTAACTTTTCTTGCAGATACTTGTAAACATCTTCTTCACGATCAAGTTTATAGCCAGCTTCCTCAGCTTGCGTATTTTCATATGAGAAGGCACATTCACTCTCAAAAATAAGCCTTTTGCCATCTGCTTCCAATTCGCTTTCATTTTCCATATCTATCTGCTTGTATTTGTCGCCGAAAAAATTCTTTATAACAGCGTTTCTGTCGAACTCAAACTTTGTATATATCAATTTCCCCATTTTCTTATTGTATCGTTTTAAATGACTCTCACTTACCGTAATTCCCCTCTCGTTAAGAACTTTAACAGTATCCCTTATAGTTCCTGCAGAAATATTCCCACTATTTAAAATATTAACCAGTATCACTGAAAGAAATATATTTAAAAAAGCAAATAAAAATATTAATATATTTTTAGCCTTAGACCAATCCATTCTAATTCGCTCCTTTTTCAAGCATAGGTATCACATAATTCTTTCCGTTTATCGTCTCGATAAACCACACAGGCTTTAAGGTCTGGGAGTCATCAGAGTGTACAACTGCATACGATATGCTTATATCCTTTATTACATAGCTTCCCTTAGAACTTAATTCTTTATATGTGCCAACAGCCTCCTCCATAAGTTCTGCAAAGTTGTTCACTTTAAGCACTACTTTTTCATTGCCATTGCTGAAATCTTTGAGTATCCAATAGCATTCCAGCACCCTTGTGCTGTTTGCTTTTATTACAACAGCATGATTCAATGTAGTTTTGTCTCTGGTTGATGAAAAATACTCATTGAAAAAAACCGGAACACCTTCGAACTTGTAATCAAATGAAAATGTATAATAACTTCCGTTATTAACAACATCAGAGAGATATATTTCCACACCTTTTAACAAGCTCTTCTTTGTCTCAATGAATTTTGCCGCCTCCTCAAAGGCTTCACTTTCGTCGATTACATCCGTCTTTTCAACCTTGTCAATAAACTTGTATTCCAAAAGGCCATCCATATATAGTCTGAAAGTATTGCTGAGTGTTCTGAAAACAGATATCCTGTTAAATTCATCAAATCCTCTTTCATAACTCTCTTTTTCACTTCCTAAAATTTCATCG
>JAAZCB010000461.1 GCA_012513545.1 Clostridiaceae bacterium | reverse complement strand
GATAAGAAGCCAATGATTTGCTTAATGTTTAGAAGTGATATGTAATGTTATGTAATTTATTAAGATTTGGTAACTACAGTAGATAAATGTCTGCTGTTTGCTTACAACTATATTGTACTAGGGGGATTTTTTATGAAAAAGAATGTAATGCGCAGTTTATTCATCCTTACTATTGCTTTAACCATGGCCTTAAACCTTGGCCTGGCTCAACCCTTGTCAGCAGAATCTACAGAGAAATATGCTGATAATGAACTCGATATCAGTTCTACATCCAATTTCGATTTGGTATGGAGTGATCTGTTCAGTGGAGCAAAATATGACTGCCACATTTATAAACCAATTGTGCCAAAAGGCTATTATGCTCTGGGTTACTACGGTCAGCAAAACTATGACGATCCCACAGGAAAAGTTCTGGTTGTCAAAGAAAAACCCAACGGTAAGGGTGCGCTGGCAAATCCTGTTGATTACAAACTGGTTTGGTCAAGCAAGGGTGTATTCACCTTAATGAAGGCTTATTTCTGGGAACCTGTTCCACCTGCTGGTTATACAGCTATGGGTATGGTAGTTACCAATGGCAAGAAACCAAGTGTCAATGAAGTAGTTTGCGTAAGAGAAGACCTTACAGTTCCTGCCGCGGCCGGAGATTTACTGTGGAATGATATGGGAACCGATGCTAACACCCGGTTCAGTGCCTGGACTATTCAACCTAAAAATATTGCTGGAGTAAAAAGTATTTCCAGCGGTACCTTTGTTGGAACAGCTACTAGAACTGCTCCTTCGGTAAATCCGGTTATGAACTGTTTGAAGTTGTTTTCTGTTGAAACAAAAATCTCGAAACTGTCAAAGAGCTTTGACCTGGACGGCTATTCGGTATCAAGGACGATAGAAAAGTTCGGCAGAGTTGGTATGATCGCAGAGCATAAAACTGCTGTAAATTATGATACCAAAGAAAAAAAGAAGGTATACTATGTAGAGGGAAGCCATTATGAAATGGGTTATCTGATGGGTATGATGTCAGAAAAAGAGATTTCATCAATGGTAAATGATTTTTCAAGAGAAATAGTTTCATCTTATATAGGGTCTTATCTAAAAGCGAAAGATCCGGACCAGAGCGAATTAATTACAAACATACTTTTAGAATTTGTTACAAGGTTGGCGAAAAATTCCTACGACAAGAATATACCTTGGGAAATCAAAGATGAACTCAAAGGTGTATATGAAGGATGTCTAGAAGCCAATCCCAATACAAGCGTTACTATGGACAAACTGATTGTACTTAATACAGGAATTGATGTATTGTGCTCTCTGGCTTACACAGGAGGCTATATTTTTGATCTTATACCTGATTTAAAACCGTCAGATTTGAATATACCTGTTTGGTGTAATGCTATAAATGTTTTCGGAGAAGCAGCCGGGAATGGTAATTATTTTGGCAGGGATTTCATGTTTAATACCGGAAATACCTTTCATAATGTAGCTACTCTGGTTATATACAATCCTATCGGCGATACGGCATCCGGATCTATTCCATTTATAAGCCAGACAGCTCCCGGTATAATAGGTAGTATAACTGCAATAAATATAAATGGTGTTGCTGCCGGAGTGGACATGTCACCTGCAATGAACTGTACACCGACCGACATTGGTGTAAATTCTCTCCTTATGGTCAGAAGAGCTGTGGAATTTGGAAGCAGTGCCGAGCAAGCTGTAAATGTAGTTAAAACCACCAAGAGGGGAGTATCCTGGGACTATATTATAGCTGACGGCATCAATGACAGGTCGTGTATTATTGAAGCCGGTGCTTCTTCTACAACACCGGACTTCTTCAAACACGTACCGTCAGAATTAAAACCTTATTTGCCTGACGCTAAGTTTTTGGCTGAACATCCGTCTGAAG
>JAAZCB010000460.1 GCA_012513545.1 Clostridiaceae bacterium | reverse complement strand
TTCCAACAGTTTCAGCTCAAAAGAGTCAGATGTATCGGTAACACATACTATAGGACAACCCATTCTGTATAGTTCGTCCAAAGGATCAAGCTGTGAGGTTAAAATATTACTGTTTGAAACGTCCACAATGATTGATTGGACCGACGCACCATTCCTTACAGCTTCCATAACAGAAAACAAATCCGAAGAAAGAACGATTGCTGGTATACCCGCCAATTGACCGGCCCCAACATTGTAGATACTACCTTTAAAGTCTGCCTGGCCAATCAAAAGTATATCACCTATACTGCGTCCATTCAATGAAGTTGAAGACAGCAATCCCTTCGTGTTCAATACAGGTGCAACATAGAAAATAGAACTCTCTATATGTGTTTTATAGTTTTCCAGATCTTTTAGCACATCCACAGTGCTGCCCATATTACAAACAGCAGCATTGACATCAAACATCTGAATGAATTTTGAAGACTTTGATAAAGGGCGATTGGTGTCCACCAACTGAAAATAAGGGGCTATTTCTACCGGAAGACCATAAGAGCAATCTGCAAACTGAACCCATATCCTGATTCTTTTATCGGTTGGATTACCTTGTATACCTGTTTGAATACGAAGAAACTCCATTATGTTATTCTTTATTTTCAATTTCTGACCAGGTGCAAAATTATATGGGTCATAGGATTTCTTAATCTTACCAGAAGTAATACTGTGTATAAGTTTTGAAATGGCAAAGATAAAAGAAGACTGTATTCTTTCAGGGAATACAATTACATTATGAACGCCTTGTGCAGCCATCATCTTTTCAAGCATAAGGATGCTTGCTTTTATAACTGGAGGTATACAGACAGGTTCTTCCCCAGAAAAAGACATAGATATGTTGTCAAGGCAGGATGGTTCAGTAATTATTTCCTTCAAATATTCTTTCCATTCCATAATCCGTTACCTCTTTATATGTTGTCGGAAAAAGTAAAGCCACTGTCTTTTGCCTTCCTATAAACCAGCATCGCCTGATTGGCTTGTTTATAGGAAGGTGCTTTACCTCGATTGACCAAAGTTCCAACTGAAAAGATAATACTGCGTTGCCAGGGCTGGAAATTGTTTGTCTCCTTTGCCCATCTTGATAACGCAAACCATTCAGCAGCTGAAACTTCAAATGCTTCATCGATTAATGCCTTTTCTTCTTCCGTATTTGCGTTTATACCGGCATTAACCCTGGGTGTCGATGGCGTCACACAAGACAAATCTATTAATTCTGAACTCAAATCATCACTAATCGCATATTCTATATCTTTGAGTCCACTCCAACATTTCAAATTTTTGCACCATTCGCTGATGTTGGCTCCACTTGCAGGATTAGTTATGTACTTATGCACAATGCCAGAAATACGAATGATTTCTTCTTCCAATGCCGTTGTTAACTGCTGCTCTTTCCAAATACGAGCCAAATCAATTCTCTGCGCAGTTTTATACGACAGAAACGCAATCGTATAGGTTACAATATTGGCGCGATAACCACCATACTGCTGTTCCTGTACCAGTTTAACTGTTCTTTCAAATAGAATAGCTTTGGCTATCAGTTGCTCATAATACACTTGGTCAGGAATCATATTGCCTCTTTCAATCAAACGAAGTGTAAACTTTTTAAAGTTTTTCTGCGCGCCTTCGCTTACCTGATACGGAAGTTGATCCCAAGTGTTTTCGTACTTTGCCAAATCAGTTTTGGTGAACAACGGGTGCTGCTCTTTGAATTGCTTTTTACGGGCAGGCGTAGATTCGCGAGCCAGCATATTTGCATACTGTCCACGAGCTCGTTCATAAAACCAATTCTGTGGCTTCATACCGCTTCTTACTGGAGCCCATATAATGCGTGATAGTTCTTCAATCTTGCGATGGAAGGGATCATTAGCAGAAAAATCAGCCATTTGAATTTTGTTCTGCGTATTTGCATAGGCTGATATCTTTGGTACAATCTCATCCATGTCATCAGCAGATTTGATAACCGATACTTTCATTTGCACATAGACACGAGATAAATCTGTGTTGATTTTCTTGTCCTTATGAGCATTAAATATAGATGCAGTAGTTTGTCCTCCATTTACAATCTGCATATCACGGATCTTTTTTATTGAAGGCTTTTCGTTTTCGTCACGAACAATGTCAACACTTTCCGCTGTTATAGAAATACCATTGTTATAGGCAAGGAACATATCCGGCTCGTCACGTAGTGTGTCACGTATTCCTTTATTAACAGCACCTTTAACCTGAAGAAATGATCTGACATTACGCTCCAGAAGTCTTGCACCGTGTTCCTCATATAGTTTTGCAAGTAATTCACCGCTGATGATAGCAAGATATACACTATAAGTGTCACTGGTAGTATTTTCAATACAAGGGATTGTCACACCAAATTTTTCTTCGAAATTAATTTCGATGGTTTCCCTCATTTTTCCTGAGGTATAGCATCTGTATAACCGGTCAATATCCCATACTGAAAAAGATACCTCAGTCCCGTCCATTGTAATATTTTTCAGCGGAATAGACTTGACAGTCCCATTGGTTAATGCAATCACATTCAGCTTTTTTATATCGTTCTTGTGCTTGTGAATAGAGTATGCAAACTCATATGTGTCGTTATCTTTTTCAAATGCTGTGTACAAGTCATTAGTTGCTTTACGGTAAAGTTGAATCGTGCGCTTCAATGCAGCATCGACATCATTACGGGATATGCTTAGAGGCGTATCACTTTTATTAAACAGACTGACGAATATATCTACCTCATCAAAGTCCTCAGATATACTATAGGCATTCAATTGTAAACCATATCCTCTGAACGGACAAATAACAGGGCTGTCGGTTTCACCCGCATCTTCAAGATATTCAAGCATGACAGATGTGAAGAAATCCTGATCTTCCCATCCATATGTCTCACTATCCTTTGCAAGTAAAATCTGCTCATAAAACTCAGTGTAGAAGTCAGTAAAAGAAAGAGATTGGCTCATTAATTTACTCCTTTGTCAGTTGCTTTTTTATTGCTTCTGCTATACCTGCGGCCATAAGGGGCGGAACCGCATTACCAATCTGTAAATACGCCGCTGTTCTTGTGCCTTCAAAATAAAAATCGTCCGGAAATGATTGAATACGTGCAGCTTCTCTGACAGATATTGAACGCGCCTGGTCATAATCGGGATGAATAAAGTAGTGCCCATCTTTTGATATGTGCGCCACTACCGTATGTGAAGCTGGTAAATCAGCCGCAACCACTTTGAACCTGTCAAGAAAAGCAGTCCTGTTTCGATGAGTACATAATTCTTCCGCTAAATCAGTGTATTTCAACCGTTGCTTTCCATTGTTCCATGCTGAAATGACACAACGATAAATTTCACGATCCCGTTCAATATTCGGACGCGCCGTATGCCAGGTTAAAGCATCGTTTTTGTTACGAATACCAGACCATTCCAGATAATCTGTGGGTTTTGTCACATAATGGTTGTCAGTTACTCCAGCTTGTAGTGAAGGAAGATCCGAAAGAATATCCTGGACCTGAAACATGCCACTTACTTTTTCAAAAGATGGATAATGACGATCAGAGTCAATTTTCCA
>JAAZCB010000459.1 GCA_012513545.1 Clostridiaceae bacterium | reverse complement strand
TTTCCTTTTACGGGCGCTAAATCCAGTTACCAAATATTTATACTGACTGCCTTCCTCTAAAATCCACTCAACAGCTACATGGGAGGTCCTTTCTCTTCCGCCTTGAAAGATCAGACTCACCGGTTTCTCTTTTCTAAGAAAGGATTTCGGTAGAACTGTTTGCAGGATCATAAGCAGAAGCAGCGACTTTCCTCCTCCGTTTTCAAGGTCATAGGTCGCATTTTTCCCTTCAAACTTCATTCTGAAGTCATCATAAAACTGTGTTGCATTATTGAAATGTACATTTACCAATCTGATACTTTTTATGTGTGGCATTAAGCATTTACCTCCAGACTTTTTACAAATGACAGCAAATCCTTTCTGTTATCTCTGTCCTCGTAGTAATTCCAGATAATTGTCTTAAACCTGTCGGAAGGATATATAAGCCTCTGGTTCGAATCATATAGAATAAGCTTTTCATCGTCTAAAAATTCCAAAATTACATTAACAAAGGCCACTTTGTCATTCTTTCCTCCAGCAACCCCTTCCCTTGCATCAGGAAGCCTCTGCCATACCTTGCATATATCCGCAAAATCAAACTGATTCTCTTCACTTACCTTTTCCAGATCTTCCATATTCAAAAGAGTCTCAAACCTCCTGGAAACATTCTCTATAAGATCAATCAATTTTATATAGGCTACCGGAGTATCAGGATAAGCTTCCCTGTAAAACATGGTAATCAAAGTCATAATTATGAAGTATCCTGTATAAAGCTCACTGTTATTTGATATGTAACGTATTTTGTCCTTCAATTCCTTATTGGTCCAGCCAAAAAGCCTGCTCCCAACCTCAGGACAAATAAAAAGCCTGTCATTACCGGAATAGACCCTCAGTTCCAGCTTTCCCGCAATATGAAACAGCATTTCTTCTATATCGGTGCTGTACCTGTATTTCTCATACAGAATTACATTTCTGTTCCTGCTTACTTCTTCACCACTTAAAAGCGCCTTCAATATATCCAGTGCATCATCCAGGATTTCTGTCATGCCTGTAATCATAGCCTTTTCTCCCCCACAAAAAACATATTCGTAATCTTAAGCCCTGGTAAAATCTCCACTTCATCCTCCGGTATACTCTTAACCCTGACCAGATTGATTTTACCATCCAAATCGACATTAAGCATTGCTTTGGCAAAAACCTCTTCAATATTCTTTAGCTCCTCATCCTGTTCCATTTTAACCTTTGAAAAGTCGATCACTCTGAAGTGTTCTCCAAGGCTCTTATTTCTGTTCATTTCAAGTATGAAACTCACAAAATCCCCGTTATACACAGCATCTTCTGAATATTTATCCATCAGTTCACTGCAAAAATCCTTAAGGTATACCTCTGTATCCCATGATTTCAAAGTTTCCAACAACCTTGCAGCATAAAACACAAAGTTCCCTCTGACACGGTTGCGTGCCAAATTATCCATTGTCACTCTTTCTTCATCTGTTTCACCCTCTATAATATCCTTCTCTTCCTGTTTGCTTTTTGATATATTATGAGCCTCAAGCACTCTTAAAGGATTGAAGCTTTTCCTTATGTTCGGGCTTACAAGTGGTTCAAATAGAAATTTGAGCACCTCGGGCTTTTCATTTTTTAGTATAATCCTCTCAAATTCCCCCAAAAAATTAAATCTTTCAGTAAATATGGCTTTTCTTCTGACACTAAGCACATTGTCATATTCTTTAGTAAAACCGACAGCTTCTTTCAGAAGTTCCGTGTGGAGTGTCTGGGCTCTGCCTATTTCCTTCTCTATAATTTTTATCAACGTAAAGGCACGGATTTCCTTCTCAGTAGCCTCTCCGCTATTGTATCTGTCAATATACTCGGAAAAGGCACTTCTGACATTCATAATTGCAGCATTAAAAAGTTCCGATTCCTCTTCAAACTGTAAAACAATACTTTTATGGTAATTATTATAAGCCTCTCCAGAATCCATCTGACCATACATCAAGGCTTCGAGAAGAGAATATTTTTTATCCTTCTTTTTCTGTACTTCCATATTCAGTCTTCTTACCGTCTCATAAGCATAACCGAAGGCCCCCTTATCCATCTGTTTTTGAAAAAGAAGAAGGTTTATTGTAATTTTCGTTTCATCCGGGAATTCCTTGGTCTTTAAATAGAAGTCGACACCCTGCTCGGTAATATAGTATAATAGCTCTCCGCTATCTGTTTGCTTGATTTCCAGCAGTTTGACGTACTTTTCCTTGAAGCTTCCGGTTTTGAAACTGTATATATTCTGAACAAAATTCCGTCCTCCGTTTTGCAATAAGTCCAGCATTTCTTTCGTTATCTCAGTGACCGCGCCCGGTTCAACTTCGCTGTGCTCAATCCTGCTTAATGCCTTGTTCAAAAAAGTATTTATACTTTCAAAGGAAATTCCCCTGTGCCTGAGCTTTCCCTCATAAATCAGATATGAGAGAAGTAAAAAACATAACTCAGGAATCATTTTTGACAAAGGTTGGTCCAGCTTTCTTTTGCGCAGCAGGTCCATAAAGGGATAGTAGACTTTTACCTGATCAAGTCTTAATTCAATTTCATTTAAAAAGTCATCTACAAGCGAAAGCTCCGGATCGAGTTCTCCCGTATTTTCTTTGATAATTTCCCTTGCCAGTATATCATCCCTGTCATCATTTCCAATATAACTGTATTTAACCATATGTTGTAATTCCAAACCTTTCTTTTATCCTTGTCGCCGACAAGGCTTCCTGAGGAATATAAAAACCTCCCTCTAAAAGCCTCTCAATTTCCAAATTCCATGGTTTCTCAAAAAAGTGGATGAATCTTCTTATATTATTCTCACTAACCCTTTGCTGCTTTGGTGTTTTAATGAGTTCACGGGTTCTTCCAATCTCAAGAATTGCTTCATATGCCTTGCAAAGCGGCATTATGTTATAAAAATAATACCTGTCTCTAAGCTCACAGAATATATTAATCCCCTCCGGATCAAGGTCACCGAAGTAGTAAAATTTGTCCCCAGAGGGCTCAAGTCCGAATTCTTCAATAAACTGAAAACTGCTGAGAATCTTTTTTCCCTCTCCATATATAAGCATATCTATATCAAGAGAAGAATCGGAATCCAGAACATTTTTTTTCATTGACCAGAAGGTATCCTTGTTTTCAATTATACAAACATTGTGTTCTTTTTTTGAGAAAAAGTCTTTTCTGTAAAAGCTGAAAAAAGGTTCCGGAGTATCAATACAGCCAAGGTCAGAGTAGTTAAGTCCAAGCCTTTTTAAAATAGCTTCACCATGACTTCTCTCGTCACCTT